>CANSLL010000090.1 GCA_947647695.1 uncultured Clostridia bacterium
ATGGATGGTATCCTGACTTTGGAGAACTTTGATAAGTCCCTGGCGGAAGGCGTAATGCTGCTGACTCCGTTCAATCCCAGCAGCGAGGACGAGCGGACCAAGAGCTTTGTGGAGAAGTACCAGACGCAGTACGGCGAGGTGCCCAACCAGTTTGCGGCCGATGCTTATGACTGCGTTTACGCTTACAGAGACGCTCTGGTGGCAGCCGGTGCAACGCCTGATATGACCGCAGAGCAGCTGTGCGATCTGATGCTGGAGCAGTTCCCCAAGATGACCTTCAACGGCCTGACCGGCAGCGATGTCACCTGGGATGCGGAGACCGGCCGGGTGAGCAAGATCCCCACGGGCGTTGTGATTGAAAACGGCGTATATGTCGGTATGTGATCCGCTGCGGCGCAACTGAAGAGCTTTGCAATGAGGCAGGGGAGGAACCGCGGAGAAATGCCGGTTCTTCCCCGCGCCTTTACATAAATACGAAGCATTCAAAAATACGAAAAGAAAAAGAAAACAGACAGAGAGAAGAAAAAGTCGAGGATTCGAGGTGTACTCCATGATAAGTAATCTGATTGCAGGGATCAGTCTGGGCAGCATTTACGCGATCATCGCTTTGGGCTATACGATGGTCTACGGCATTGCGAAGATGCTGAACTTCGCCCATGGCGACGTCATCATGGTCGGCGGCTACATGTGCTTTTGCGCCACATTTTATTTAGGCCTTCCGCCGCTGGCGGGGGTATTGCTGGCGGTTGTTGTCTGCACGCTACTGGGTGTGACCATTGAACGTCTGGCGTATAAGCCGCTGCGCAGCGCGCCTGCGCTGGCGGTACTGATTACGGCTATCGGCATGTCCTATTTCCTGCAAAACGCGGCCCTGCTCCTTTGGACGGCGAACCCCAAGACCTTTACATCCATTGTAGGGTACGGCTCGATCCAAATGGGCGACGTGCATATCACCCATGTGGCGATGGTGACGATTGCCGTATGCGTCGTTATCATGGTGGCGCTGACGTTGTTTACCAATAAGACAAAAATGGGTACGGCCATGCGCGCCGTGTCCGAGGATAAGGGCGCGGCCCAGTTGATGGGCATCAGCGTCAACCGCACAATTTCCCTGACTTTTGCGATCGGCTCCGGCCTTGCGGCGATTGCGGGCGTGCTGTTGTGTTCGGCGTATCCCATGCTGGTGCCGACCACCGGTTCCATGCCTGGCATCAAAGCGTTTACTGCCGCTGTGTTCGGCGGCATCGGTTCGATCCCCGGCGCCATGCTGGGCGGTATTTTGCTGGGTGTGATCGAGATCTTCAGCAAAGCGTATATCTCCCAGGAGCTGTCCGACGCTATCGTATTTGCCGTGTTGATTATCGTGCTGCTGGTCAAGCCCGCAGGCTTACTGGGCAAGCAGGTCAGCGAGAAAGTGTGAGGTGGCGGGATGGATATGATCAAACACCTGATGGAAACGCGAAGGGATTCTGTGATCGCTTTCGGTATCGTCATTGTGGGCTATGTTGTGATGCAGGCACTGATGGCTACCGGCAATTTATCCTATACCATCAGCGGGCTGATGGTGCCCATTTGCGCTTACATTGTGATGGCGGTGTCGCTGAATCTGACGGTGGGCATTTTGGGCGAGCTGTCTCTGGGACATGCGGGCTTTATGTCCGTAGGCGCGTTTACAGGCATTGTGGTGACGACGGTCCTGGCCGGAAGTGTGGAGCTGCCCATGCTGCGGCTGGCCATTGCCATGGTGGCGGCCGCATTGGCGGCGGCCGTTGTGGGCGTGATCGTGGGCGTGCCGGTGCTGCGCCTCAAGGGTGACTATTTGGCAATCGTGACGCTGGCCTTCGGCGAGATCATCAAAAATATCGTGAATGTGCTTTACATCGGCCTGGACAGCCGCGGGCTGCATTTCGGTCTGGTCACGCCTCGCTTCACCCTGGAAGAGGGGGGGAAGATGATCATCAATGGCCCCATTGGCGTATCGGGCATCGATAAAATCTCTACTTTTACCGCAGGCTTTGTGCTGATTCTGATTACGCTGTTTATCATTTTGAATCTGATCAACAGCCGTCAGGGCCGCGCCATTATGGCGGTGCGGGACAACAAGATTGCCGCCGATTCCATCGGCATCTCCACAACGCGTTATAAGCTCATGGCTTTTGTGATCTCCGCCGCGTTTGCAGGGATGGCGGGAACGCTGTATGCGATGAATTATTCCACGGTTACGGCGGCGAAGTTTGACTTCAACCTCTCTATCCTGGTGCTGGTATTTGTGGTGCTGGGCGGCTTGGGCAATATCTGGGGCAGTGTCATTGCCGCGATACTCCTTACAGCGCTGCCGGAGCTGCTGCGCGCCCTTAATTTCAACGATTACCGGATGCTGGTCTACGCGGTCCTGTTGATCGCGCTGATGCTGTTCAACAACTCCAACTTCAAGCAGCGGCTTTTGGAGCGCCGCGCCATGAAGCAGGCGGAAAAAGAGCCAAAGGAGGTGGCGTGACGTGGCTTTGTTGGAAGTAACGGATCTTGGGATCTCCTTCGGCGGCCTGCGCGCCGTGGATGAACTGAATATGACGGTGGAGCAGGGGGCTCTGGTCGGATTGATCGGACCCAACGGTGCGGGCAAGACGACGGTGTTCAATATGCTCACGGGAGTCTATCGCCCCACTGACGGCGGGATTCGCCTGGATGGGGAGAACCTGGTGGGGAAAAAGCCCCATGAGATCTGCAAGATGGGCATTGCGCGTACCTTCCAGAATATCCGTCTGTTCAACAAGCTGCCGGTGCTGGATAATGTCAAGACGGGTTTTCACAATGAGGTGACATACACGCTGCCGGAGAGCCTGTTCCATGCCGGCTCCTACCGCAAAAAGGAAAAGCAGATGGATGAGAAGGCCATGGAGATCCTGAAGGTTTTCGATTTGGACGGCCAGTGGGATTACAAGGCGGCGAATCTGCCTTACGGCAAACAGCGCAAGCTGGAGATTGCCCGTGCGCTGGCGACGGATCCGAAGCTGCTGCTGCTGGATGAGCCGGCGGCGGGCATGAATCCCAACGAGACGGCGGAGTTGATGGAGACCATTGAGCTGGTGCGCCGCCGTTTCCAGGTGACGGTGCTGCTGATCGAGCATGATATGAAGTTGGTTTCCGGTATCTGTGAGTATCTCTATGTGCTCAACTTTGGCCGCTTGCTGGCCCAGGGCACGCCTGTGGAGGTGTTGAGCAACCCGGAGGTCGTCACGGCCTATCTCGGCGGTTAAGGAGGGGGAGAGAGCGATGGCAATGTTGGAAGTGAAGGATCTGCATGTCTATTACGGCTTGATCCATGCCCTCCATGGCATTTCTTTTGAGGTGAACGAGGGTGAAGTCGTGGCGCTGATCGGCGCTAACGGCGCGGGAAAAACGACAACCCTCCACACCATTACGGGCCTTTTGCAGGCCAAAGGCGGCACGGTCGTTTTTGACGGGCAGGATATCACCCGTAAGCCTGGCCATGCCATTGTGCGTCTGGGCATCAGCCATGTGCCAGAGGGACGGCGCGTATTCTCCAACCTGACCGTGGCGGAGAATTTGCAGATGGGCGCCTATACCCGTCCCAAGGGGGAAGTCGCCGGCTCTTTGGAGGAGGTCTACGAATGGTTCCCTCGCTTGCGGGAGCGGAAGAACCAGGCAGCGGGCACCCTGTCCGGCGGCGAGCAGCAAATGCTGGCCATGGGGCGGGCGATGATGTCCCGGCCCCGCATTTTGCTGATGGATGAACCGTCCATGGGCCTGTCGCCCTTGTTTGTGGGTGAGATTTTCAAGATCATCGAAAAGGTTTCCGCCGCGGGCACTACAGTGTTGCTGGTAGAGCAGAACGCGAAGAAGGCGCTTTCCATCGCCGACCGCGCTTATGTACTGGAGACCGGTACAATCGGAAAATCCGGCAAGGCATCGGAGCTTTTGAACGATGATGCGATTAAGAAGGCATATTTGGGTGAGTAAAAAGAGAAGGGGGAAGGGGCAATGAAACCATATGTGATCACCATCGCCCGGCAGTACGGTTCCGGCGGTAAAACCATCGGGCGGCGTCTTGCGGAGCGGCTGCAAATTCCTGTATATGACCGGGAGATCATCACCATGGCCTCGGAGGACAGCGGCTTGAATGCTACGCTGTTTTCCGACGAACGGCTCCGCCCTGATTTTTTGGAGCGTTTGCGGAGCCATTACCGGGGCGGCGCTCCCGCGGCGATTGACAGCGCCGGGGCATATTCCCGGGACGATAAGCTCTTTGATTACCAGTCGAAGATTATCTGCCGCCTGGCGGATGAAGGGCCCTGCGTCATCATTGGCCGCTGCGGGGACTTCATTTTGAGGGACCGGGCGGATGTGGTGCGTGTGTTTGTCCACGCGTCGCCGGACTTTTGTCTGGAGCAGGCTATGCGGGTCAACTCTATGGCGGCGGAGGATGTGCAGCGGAAGATCGAGGAGATCGACGCCCACCGGGCGAAATACTACCGTTATCACACAAAGCACGATTGGTACGACGCCCGGAATTACGACTTGTCCCTGAACAGCAGCGTGCTGGGTTTTGACGGTGTCTTAGAGGAGATCCTGGCATATATGGAAGTGCGCTCTAAATTTGATTGAACAAAAAAAGACAGCCTCTGCCGGTCCGGCAGGGGCTGTTGGTATGTTTATGAATGAGGCAAATACAAAGCGGCGTCAGTGCTTTTGATAGGTGTCGGGAGAAACCATGCCGGGTTCGGGGTAGGTATCAAACCGGCATACGCCCACGGGGATCTTTGCCCCGATGGCCTGTTGCACACGGGCGACGCCCTCGTTGCCGAAGCCGGGGCAAAGCTCGATCACGTCGCAGCCTAAGGCGGTGAGGACCTTAGCATAGTCCTCTGCCATGGTGTAGCTGTTGACGGTGAAAAACAGGATGGTTACGTCCTCGTTTTGGATACAGGCACAGTCCCGCCGGGGATCCGCGTGTTCCGTGATAAGCAGGGAACCGATCAATAATTTGCGCATAGCTTTGCCCTCCTGTCGGATGTGGTATGATAAATTTATGATACTACAAAAATGCGCAGAAATATGGACGGAACATGCGGAAAAACAGGAGTATTTTGACCAATCCGCCACGGTCCGTACCTTGGCCATTGCGATCGGGGACAGGGTATGATAGGCTGGGACTGGTCAAAAGTAAGGAGGAGGCGTTTTGGAGTGCAGGATACTTATGAGGTCCATTTTGAGGCGTGGATCAATGCAGCTTACAGCGGCGCATACGGACGGCTTTCGGGGATCGCATCCTTTCCGTTGGAGGCGGCGCTGGGCGTTTTGAGGGAGATCGTAGAGACGGGATGCCTTAGTCAGAATGCCAGGAATATCACCCTTGCCAGAGAGGCTTTGGCGCAGCTGCCGCCGGACTGGGCGGCGCAGCATCTGCCGGAGGTCGTTTCGGCGTGTTTGTTTCAGGAACTGGGCTGGGAGGAATGGGAGTTCCGCCGTCTGGCGGAGATGCTGGAGGAGGGGTTCCCGGCAGCGTTCGCGTGGTTGTTGGACTATGCCGGGAACCTGTATGACCCGGAGGTGGACGAAGCGGTTGTGGATTATCGCGCCGCGGGAGCATCGTTGAAGTAAGGAGCCGTGCGCTGTTTGCCGGAAGCTCTGGGATGGGGAGTTATTTTCTCAAAAGAACAACGGCGCTGCCCCTTGACAACCTGATCCGGGTTTGTTATAATCCTCCATAGAAAAGCAAACAGGAGCCCAGCTGCCACCGGGTAGCAGGGGGAACGGGTCTGAAGTGCTCCGGTAGGTCGCAAGCAGGAGTGCTTGAGGCCTTATTTTTTTTGCTGAGAGAGGAGACGCGTTTTTATGAACGAAGAACAGGTGCTGCGCCGGTACGTCCGTTATGTCGCGCCGGGTATTTTGAGCATGATCGGTCTGTCGTGCTATATCCTGGCGGACACGTTTTTTATCTCCAACAAAATCGGAGCCATCGGATTGGCGGCGCTGAATTTTGCCATCCCCATGTACAGCGTCCTGGGCGGCGTGGGACTGCTGCTGGGCGTGGGCGGCGCGACGCGCTTCGCCATCCACCAGGCCAGGGGCGAGGGTGAGGAAGGGAATGGGGCGTTCAGCCAGATGATCTGGTTCGGACTGCTTCTCAGCGTGCTGTTTATCCTGCTGGGCTGGGGCGCGGCGGGGCCACTGGCATCGTTTTTGGGCGCCAGTGGTGACGTCATGGGCCTGACAGCCATGTACCTTGCCGTGCTGCTCACCTTTGCGCCCTGCTTTATTTTCAATAATATCCTGGTCGCCTTTGCCCGCAACGACAGCGCCCCACGTCTGGCCATGGCTGCAATGGTCACGGGAAGCCTGGTGAACGTGGTGCTGGACTATGTGTTTATCTACCCGATGGATCTGGGCATGTTCGGCGCGGCGCTGGCGACAGGAATCTCGCCCACGGTCAGCCTTTTGATGATCTTGCTGCTTCACATTTTCCCTGGACACAACACGTTTCATCTGAAACGCTGCGCACTGGCACCGCGGCTGATCGGCAGCTGCTGCGCTTTGGGCGTATCGGCCTTTATCGGGGAGTTTTCCTCCAGCGTGGTCATGTTTACTTTCAACCTGGTCATTTTCGGCCTGACGGGTAATTTCGGCGTGGCGGCCTACGGCATCATTGCCAACACGGCCTATGTGGTCATCAGCATTTTTAACGGCGTTACCCAGGGCAGCCAGCCGTTGCTGTCGGAGTATTACGCTCGGGAACAACGACGGCAGGAGCGTCAGGTGCTGCGGTACGGATTGCTCACGGCCGTTGCCCTCGGCGGTTTGATCTGGTTTGGCGTGACGCTTTTTGCACCCCAGATTGCGGATATTTTTAACAGCGAGCACAACGCCCATCTGACTTCGGCGGCGGTTCCCGGATTGCGCCTGTACTTCATCGGCTTTTGGCTCACCGGCGTCAATTTGATGCTGGCGGCGTTTTTCGCTGCGGTGGAGCGGCCCCTGGCGTCCTTTGCGGTGTCCGTCAGCCGCGGACTGGTGGGGATCGTGGCGCTGGTGCTGTTGATGTCCCGTCTGTGGGGCATGACGGGCGTATGGCTGTCCTTTCCCGCGGCGGAGATCGTGACGCTGGCTGTCGCGCTAACTGTGCTGTTCTGCGGGCGGAAGAGGGCGACGGGCCGCCGGACAGATAAGCGTACTGAAGGGGAGTGGCTTTTAGATTGACAGGGAGTATGGGGAGCGGATACAATAGAAGTTAAAAAGAGGAATAGAACGGGACGAAACAAAACGAAACGGCAGGAGGGAAGCATCATGAAAACAGAAGAAAAAATCGTGGCAGCCAATGGAGAAGTGATCGAGCGGCTGCAAAAAGCCCATGTCTTTTTGACCGGCGCCAGTACGGCGCGGGAGAAGATCCCATTCCTGAGCGAGGGACGGGCACTGCTTCACAGCGGGCCTCCCGTTGCCTGGGCGGATATGTGCAGCGGGATGAAAAATGCCGTCTGCGGCGCGATGGTATACGAGGGCTGGGCGGAAAACTTAGACGCGGCGGCAGAACTGGCGGCAGCGGGCGGCGTCGCCTTTGCCAGCGCCAACGACCACCACGCCGTGGGACCGATGGCGGGCATCGTCTCGCCCTCCATGCCCGTGTGGTGTTTTTGTAATGAGACCTATGGCACACATGCGTATGTGACGTTCAACGAGGGTTTGGGAAAAACGCTGCGCTTCGGCGCAAACGGGCCAGAGGTGCTCCGGCGTTTGAAATGGATGGAGACGGTGCTCGGTCCCACAATGGCGGAGGCCTTGGCCCTCAGCGGCCCCATAGACCTGACGGAGCTGCTCAGCCGGGGCATCCAGCGGGGCGACGAGGCCCACAACCGGAATAAGGCGTGTACCAGCCTGTTGATCCGTGCCATTGCGCCCTATCTTGTGAAAACCTCGGCCAGCCGGGAGGACATTTTCGATGTACTGAAGTTTTTCGACGGCAACGACCACACCTTCCTGAATCTGTCCATGGGTCTGAGCAAGGCCACCATGGAGGCGGCCTACGGGGTGGAGAGGAGCACCATCGTAACGTGCATGTGCACCAACGGCCATGAGTTCGGCCTGCGGGTCGCGGGCTTAGGGACCCAGTGGATCACTGCGCCGGCGGTGTACGCCAAGGGGAATTATTTTGAAGGCTATACCGTTGCAGACGCCAATCCCACCATGGGCGATTCCTACGTTTCCGAGGCCAATGGCATTGGCGGCTTTGCCATGGGCGCCGCGCCGGGTATCGGCCGGTTTATCGGGATCACCGCAGCGGAAGCCGTGCAGATGACGCTGGATATGTACCCCATCACCGCGGCGGAGCATGCGCTGTTTCGTATCCCGGCGCTGAACTTCCGCGGCACACCGCTGGGGATCGACATCCGCAAGGTGTTGGAGACCGGCGTGCTCCCGGTTATCAATACCGGCATCGCCCATAAGGAGCCGGGCGTTGGGCAAATCGGAGCAGGCATTGTATATCCTCCGATGGAGGTGTTTGAAAAGGCGTGGAAAGCGATGGAAAAAGTGTTGTAAAGATGCGCATCAAGCAAAAAGCCCGCAGTCTCTGCATAGAGACTGCGGGTTTTGGATCAATTCGGTTGATTCATGGGATCCCATGGTAAGAGGCACAGATTTTCCCCGTTCCCACCCTCGCGCAGGCAGCCAATGTCCGGTCATAAGGATGATTTGTGACAATACATGTGTGCGCGATCGGAGCATCACGATACTTGAGGAATCGAACCTCGCACCTGCCCTTCGATGCACTCCATGGTGCGGCTTACGCTGCCGCTGCGTGACATTCGCTCTGCCGCTGCTACCGACCGGTCATACCTCGATCAATTCTGTGCTCCAGTTGGTTTCCTGCAATTTGTTATCTAACAGGCGCAGCTCTTTGGCCATCCGGTCGATTTCTGCCTGCCATCCGGCGACGGAAATCGCAGGCCGGATCTTGATTTCCGAATTTCTTGCGCGGTAAGAGGTCTGGCTCCCGGCA
>CANSLL010000091.1 GCA_947647695.1 uncultured Clostridia bacterium
CCGGCGGCGTGAAGCAGCCGGGGCTTGTGGTGCCGCTGGGCGGCGGGAAGTACAAGGTCATTTCCGGCCACCGTCGGCGGCTGGCCTCCCTCCAGCTTGTGAAGCAGGGCAAGGAAGCCTACCGGAAGATGCCGTGCATGGTGGAGGATGCTGGGCGGGAGCAGGGGCCGGAGGCGGACGAACTGCGGGCCATTGACGAGGCGATTTTGCTTATCACCACCAACGGGCAGCGGGAGAAAACCGACTGGGACAAGGTGCAGGAGGCTACCCGCTTACGTGCGCTTTTGGAGAAAAAGCGCCGGTTTGAGAAGATCACCGGAGAGACGCGCAAGATCATTGCCGAGCAGTTGGGAACCACGCCCGCGCAGGTGGGCCGGTATGACAGCATTGAAAAGCACCTGATCCCGGCGTTTAAGAATTGGCTGGAACAGGAGAGGATCGGTATTTCCGTGGCCTATGAACTGTCCACGCTGCCGGAGAATGTGCAATGGAAAGCGGCGGAAGAGTGCTGGGGGAAGCGCAGGACGGTCACGCTGGAGGATGTTCGGCGGTGGAAGGAGCAGGCGGAAAAACCGGCGGAGGGCGAGAGGGCGTATAAGCCGGGCGCATATACGCGGGAAGAAAAGACAAACCTGGCTGGTCCGGTCGTGACGAAACCGACAGAATCGGAACGGAAAGAGACGCCGCCCGTGACGGAGCAGCCGGGCGGGGTCACGATGGTAATGGCGGATGAAATCGGGCCAGCGCCGTCGGCGGAACAGTGGGAAGCTCTGAAAGAGCGCACGGACGCCGCGAAAGCCAAAGGGAAGATCGTGGTCATACCCGCGCCTCCTTCTCCCGTGCCATCGGCGGAAGCTGTGGCGGAGCCGGGGAAGTTGACATTGAGCGAGCAGAAAGCCGCCGTGTTTCTGGAGGACCTGCGGATATACTGCGAGGAAATGGCGGGCAGGTACGACGAGCGGGAGCGGTGGAAAATATGGGAAAATTACTCTGACGCGCTGACCGTGGCAATCGCTGCTCTGCGGAAGTGAGGGCGCGGTGGTGGAAAGAAGCATTGAAAGACGCACGCGCCCGCCGTTGATACATGGGCGGATGATTTATCGCTGTGAACAATGCGGGAAGAACTGGCCTATGTATCTGGAAAAGGGCATTGAAGAGTTTGGGGAGAATCACAAGCCATCACCGTTTACAATCGCTTGCCCGTACTGCGGCGGATGGGCAATGGATGTGTCCGGGATTCAGAAGGTGCCGGGCGGCGGATATGTGCCGCTGCCAGATGGGTACAGCTATTTTGCAAACGTGGGAAACAAGGATTGCGGAGTACCGGTATTCTGCGCGGAACGCCTGCGGGAAAGTAACGAGACGCAAGCTGTGATCAAGGACGCGCTGGCCCGTCTGAAAAGCCGGGAAATGGAAATGTGCCGGGAAGCTATGCGCGAGGAACGGGAGCGCATGGAAGAGATCGTAAACACGGCCATGCCAAGCGAGGTGGAGAAGATCAAAAAGATATCCGTTATCGTTGGCCAAAAAGCAGGGGTGACGCTGGAGGAAGCCGTTGGGATGGTTCTGAAAGCGATACAGGATTTTGGGAACGGACTGAAAACGGTATTCGCCCCCTTCCTTGGTGAGCCTGAATTTTTGGAGGCAGTCGAACCGGGTGAGCCGCTGGACGTCACGACAGCGTGGGACCGGAAAGAGGCGCGGGAGAAACAGCGGGCGGTCGAGCAGGCCGCCGCCTCCCGTTTCCGTCAGTATAGGACCGGAGAAAGCACTTGGGGCACACGGAAAAGGACCGGCCCGCGTCGGCGGGAATGGCGGGGGCCGTGGAGGGAGAATTGACAATGAAGCGAAAACAGCCGATGCCGCGTTATTACGGTAGGAACATCGTGCAGAACGCGCAGAAGAAATTCCTCCAGCGAAAGGCTTTGGAGGACCGCCAGAAGAGGATAAGGGATCGTCTGGCGGACGCCGTGGACGGCGGAAGGAAGGAATAAACTGACGGAGGCGGGAGCTATGCGGCGCAGGGATGTAAAAACGATCATAGCGTACTATTTCGAGATTCCAGATATACGGAAGGGGTTTACTGCCGAGCGGGCGCGTCTGGAGCGTGAATATGACGGCCTGCGCGGTACGTCCTATGACGGTGTGCCGCACAGCTCCACGCCGGGAAAGCCCACCGAGGAGCTGGCCGCAAAAATGGAGGCAAATAATACCTGGGGCCGTATCCAGGAGATCGGCGTCAAGGTGCAGGTGCTCCAGGCGGACGAGGCGGCGATACGGGGGTGTATGGACGCGCTCAACGGTCGGTACAGATCGCTCCTGAACATGAGGTATTTTTGCCGGTACAGGTGGGCTAAAATTTCTGTGTCTCTGGATACGCCGGAGGCCACGGTCAGAAGGTGGAACGACAAGGCTATTGACCGGCTGGGGGAACTGTTGGACGATGCGCCGATGGTGGAGGAGCTTTTGGGCCGCGCTTCGCGCGCGCGCGTTTAGAAGTATACAAGGCCGTTTTGGGATGCTGTGAAAACGGACCGCGACGCCCTTCGGCGGGCAGGTTTTGTGGGCGTGGGAGCTACTGGGGCGGCGGACAACGTAAGGCGTTTTCTGAAAAATGAACTCGCGCATTGCGGGGCATTTCCCGGTTGCAAAAAAGCCGCTGGAAAAACAATTTGCGAATAGGCAGAAGAA
The DNA here is from genome assembly GCA_947647695.1 of uncultured Clostridia bacterium. Classification (GTDB taxonomy): domain Bacteria; phylum Bacillota; class Clostridia; order Oscillospirales; family Oscillospiraceae; genus Pseudoscillospira. Next base: position 2,692 of record CANSLL010000091.1, read on the forward strand.
AAGCCCTCCGGGAGCCGCTTGCGCGGCCTCTGGAGGGCTTTTTGCTTTTGGTGCGGGGTGATACTCGCCGCTGCGTAAATGGGGCTTACTGGCTATTTCTGGCCGTCTCTCTCCATGCGTTCGGCAACGGCCTGGAGGATATAGCCCTGGAGGCTTTGACCGGCGGCGGCGGCGGCCTCCCTGATCTTCTGCCCGTGCTCCTTGACGGGACGTATGTTGATGTTGTCGCACTTGCTGTTGTAGCGGTCGTTGGTTATCCGCTTCTTTTCGCTCACTCTCTTTTCGCCCGCTGGCATACTGCGGCCTCCTTCCAGTGTGGATCGTGTTACAAAAGGCTCTGCTGCTCAAAATTGGGGTCGCCGGTCGTGTCGATGATCGGGAAAGGGCTGTGGGGCGGCGGAGGAACGGCGGCGTAAAAGCGTCCGTTTTCGTAGTGCTCATCTGTCACGCCGTCAAACCAGGTGATATCCCCGTGTTCGGCCTGGGCGGCCTCCATGGCGTCGTGCGCCTGCTCGTAGGTGAAGCCGTCGAAGGTGAGGCGCTGGCCGTCGTCAAACGCCGCGACAAGACGGTACGCGGGAAAGATTTGGGATCTCGTTTCGTCCATGGGCAAGACCTCCTTTTCGTTTTCGTGATCGTACTGCGATTATAGCACGTCATAGTGCAATGTGCAATAGGATTTTGTTACATGGGGAGCCCGACCTCCGGGGCGGGCTGTTTTGTTATGCGCCGGGGATGGAGTATTGAAGGAAGCTGTCGGCACCGGCGGCCTCCAGGACGGCGGGTTCGGCCTGTTCCTCTGGAGCGGGAGCCGGGGCGGCGTCGGAGAGGTTGAGGGCACGGCGGGCGGCGTCCTCGGCGTTTCGGGTGAGCTGGCGCTGCCAAGCCTGATTTTTGGGGGACCAGCGGAAACCGTTGCTTTTCAGAGCAGCGCGGGTTTCCTCGTTGGGCTTGCTGCCAAAAAAGATTTGCAGGCGGTTTTGCTCCACGTTGCGGACGATGCGCCCGCCGTCAAATTCAAGGGTGTTTGCGGCGTCGTCCTTGTGCCGCTCCATGCTGTCCAGTTTGGAAAGGTTCTCTTGCGTCCGCTTGATTTTGCCGCGCAGGCTGGAAAGCGCAAAGTCGGGGAAAGGAGTTTGTGCAAAGGCCGGGGCGCGGCTGATCGCCTCGTCCATTTCGGCGGCGGTCTCGTCGGTCATGCCGGGAAAGCCCTTCATGGTTTTGTGCTTGCGGTAGTGGGTGTTCATGGCCTTGCCCTTGTCCAGCGTGCTTTGGAGGCGCTGCAAGCGATCCTCCAGCATTTCGCGGGCGTGGGGGTCGGTCGGGTCAATGGGGCCGGTGCCGATGCTTTTTATTTTGTCAAGGATGCCCTGGATCTCGTTGTACTCCTTCCACAGCGTATCCTCGCGGGCGTTCTGCTTCTCTTTCTTGCGGGTGGGGAAGTTGGACGCGCCGCAGATCAGGACGGAGGGACAGCTTGCGCCGTTGCGGCTGTGGTCGTTGGTCCACTGGGCAAGGCGGCGGGCGTAGCGGTCCAGAAGGACGTCCAGCTTGTCATGGTAGAAGGGACTGACTTTCTGCTTGCGCTGCTCCACCAGAGCGGCGGCCTCGTCAACGGCGGCGCGGTATCCGGCGGTTGTGCTGCCCTCACGGTAGTCACTCATGGACATCATTTGATGGGAAAGGCGGGCCGTGTTTTCGTTTATCGGATAGTACATAGCGTTTCCTCCTGCGTTTGGTTTTGGGTTTCGTGGTTTACCCATGAGCGCCCGCCCGTGATTGGGCGGCTGGACTTGCACCCGTGGGTTGCGCTGTGCGCGGCTTAGGGCTGGGGCCGCCGCTGGCGGCCTAACGCCAGCGGCGGCGGGGTGCCGTCGGCCTTGCGGGCTTTTGTCATGCAATCTTGAAATACCACGCGCCACGCTTGGCGGACCACTTGCCGCCCAGCTTCTCGATCTCGTTCTTGTGGGCGTCAGCATCGCCGGTCAACCAGACAACCGGGGCGGCGGTCTGTACGCCCTTGATCGTGGCCGTGACGCCCTCCAGGGCGGCCAACTTCTCCACCAGGGAGGCGGCCTTATCGGCGGGGGCCTGTTCCGGCCGGGCATCGGCGGCGGCCTCCTCCTGGGGCTGGGGGTCCGGCTGGGTGTTCAGGCGCTCGGTCAGGGCTTCGATCTCGGCGGTTTTGTCTGCAAGGACCTTTTGCAGCTCGGACAGCTCGCGGTCCCGGCTGTCGCGCTCGGCCTCCAGGCGGCGGGCCATCTGCTCCCAGTCGTCGCGGTCCTTGCGTGCCCGCTTCAATTTCTCGTCGGCGGGTTCCTCCGGTTTGTCGGTGAAGAAAGCACGGACGGCGGCGGGGACGCGGCTGGGCTTTTCAGGGGACCCAAGACGAACGGGGAGAATCATGGCTTGCGGCTCGTCGCCGCTGAAAACTACCATGGGGGAAGATGGGGTCTTGCTCTTGCGGGGGAGGCTGGGGTCAATGATCGCGGCGTAGTCGGAGTTAAAACCGGCTACAAAGTCGCCGCTTTCGCTGTAGTAGGGGATGATCTTGGACTTGGTGCCTTTGGTGCCGGGGTCATACAGGAACGGGGCCGGGGTCAGCTCGTGGGCGGCATCCTGGGCAGCATCGGCCAGGATTTTCTCCATGTCCAGCGGCTCGCGGGTGGTGTCCGTCTCGCCGTTGTAGAGAACAAAGTCACCAGCTTCGCGCTGGGTGATGGGACGTACAAGGGCGTCGTATTCGGCCCGGTCCAGCTTCACCAGAAAATAGCCGTTGCAGACGTAAACGGCGTTGTTCTCCTCGTCCACCTTGCAATGCAGGCGCTCGGTGGCTTTCAGGCTGCGGGTCAGGGCGGTCGTGTACCGGCTGTACTTCAAAACGGCGTTCTTCTTGTTCATGGTGTAAACCTCCTGTATTTTGTCGGTGTTGTTGATGTTGTCGGGGCTTGGTTTCCCGTGACCGCCTGGGCGGCGGTTTCGGCCCGTGACCGGCGGGCCATCGTCAGACGGGTTTACTTCTTGGCGGCTTTGCGCTTGACCGGCTCCACCTGAGAGAAGCTGAACAGGTGGGAAAGTTTCTTGTAGTAATGCGGGGAGCTTTCCGGCGTGTCCTGTCCGGCCTCCTCGGCGGCCTTGATCGCGGCCTTGCCGGGTTTGTCGGTGTACTTCCAGAGATCGGCGGTGAACAGGGCGTGCTCGCCCTTCTTCACGCTGTAGCCGCGGGCTTTCCAGTCCTGGAACGTGTGGAACGGGAGATCGCCTTTGTAAGCCTCCAGGAGCTGGGAAAGCTGGTCCTCTGTGAATCCATGGGCAAGGGCGGCGGTGTAGATGATCTGGCTGTTCGTCATGGTGTTGTGTCCTTTCCGGCCTGCGGCCTGTCGTGGTGGATGTTGTAGGGCTGTGCCCATGAGCGCCCGCCGGATTTCTCCGGCGGCTGGACTTGCACCAGCGGCGGCGGATGCCGTCGGCCTTGCGGGCCGCTGGGATTAGGCGACAAGGTTGAGGCCCAGGCGGTCAACGTCGTTTACCAGGTGAACAAACCAGGCCCAGGCGGATTCCTCGGATTCCTCGACGGTTTCGCCTGTGCAGCCCATGTTGGCACAGTAGGCGTCAAACTCGATCTTCTCAATTTGTTCGGCGGTCAGCGTGCTAATGTCAACCAGCGTCTCGAAGCGGTCAAGCGTTCTGTAAGTCAGCATTGTTTTTTTCATGTTCAGTATCCTTTCCGGCCTGCGGCCTGTCGTGGTGTTGATTTATTGGGCGGGGTGTGGTATGCTGTTGGTACCCTGAGGGGGGAGGCCGCTTGGACAGGCTCGCGGCCTCCTTGGGTAATAGGTCCGGCGGCTGTCAACCATGGCCGGGCCTATTTTTTATGCCTTGATTTTCTTGCCTCGCACGATTTCAGCGGCTTCTTGCGGCGTTGTGGCTTTCAGCTCGATCAACTCCGCAATGGCCTCCAGAAACTGGTTCAGCTCCTGGCTTGTCATCTCGTCCATGTCCTTTCTCCTCCTGTCAGGTGATTTGCCCTTGCGGGCTGGGGTGGGGCCGCTTTGTGCGGTGCGGCCCCGCTAAGGTATCCGCGCCGGTCTACGGCTGTACTGGCTTTCCTTTCGCTGGGGGCTGTCCCCTGCTGACGTTGCCATCGTAGCACGGTAGAGTGCCAACTGTCAAGGGGATTTTGCACGGTAGAGTGCAATTTGTAGGATTGCACGAAAGGGTGCGGTTTTCCTTGTGCATTTTGCACGGTAGAGTGCAAGCGATGTGAGGGACGGGTTGATTTTTGACCGGCGGTGTGGTATGGTGGGATTACCCCGTGGGCGGTCCCGGCAGTCACGAACTGCCGCCGGGACCTGTGGGGAAGCGTCGGGTCGGCCTTGGAGTGGGGACCCGGCGCTTTTTACTGCTGCCTGTTCAGCCGGTCGATCTCCGCCTTGAGCCGGTCGATCTCTGCCCGGAGCTGTTCGTTCTCGACCTCAAGCCGTGTGGCCTTCTCGGTCTGCTGAACCAGCAGTTCCGCAACGTTGGGCGTTTTCAAGTTCACCTCCCCTTTCTGAACGCCGCCGGGGTGGCGGCGGTTCGCTGGGCCGGGGCCGTGTGGCCTGGGCTTGTCCCGGATGTTAGCCGATGGACGCGCCGCCGTCAATACCCCCAAAACCTTTCCCCCAGCCCCCCTAAAGGGGGGCGTGGGGAACTTTTTTTGCACAAATTTTCTGGGTAGATTTTGGGCGTTTTGACGGTGCATGGGATGGTTTGGGGGGACTATAGGGGGGCGTTAATATACCAGGAATCAAGACTTAGACCGGGCGCGTAAAATACCTCGCCGGGAAAATCGCTGGAAATTTTCGGCGGCCTCCGGCGTGATCTCCGGCACGGCGGCCAGCGTGGAGCCGGGGCACGTCCTGGACCTGGCCCGGCGGGAACCGTCCGGCAGGAAGGCCGGAAAATCCGGCGCGTTTTTTCGGCGTTTTCCGTGGGGGGTTCCGTGGGGCGTTCCGTGGCGCTTGGCGTGGAGCGCTGCCCACCGAAGCGGGCCAACAGACAAGAGGCCAGCGCTAGAAAATCACCGGGGGTGGCCTTCAGGAAAACCGACCACCAACGGGAGCGGGCAAGTCGGCGTGGCGGCCAGCGGTGGCCTCCGGTACCGCGCCGATGGAAGCGGCAGAAACAGACCGCCAGGGGGACGGTCAGCCACGCCGGAAGGGGTTTTACACGCACGGGATAGTCTCTGGGAGCTTGATATATAAGCCCCCCATAGCCCCCCAACAGAGCACAGCCTGACAGCCTCCACCAGCGCCAGCACAGGACAGGGGCAGAGCCTACAGCCAGCAGACCAGCCAGACAGCCCACCACAGGCAATAGCCAGCAGGCGAAAGCCCACAACGCACAGGGTAGAGGCCAGCAAATCACAGCGGCAGGCGCACAGCCTCCAGCCCACAGCCACACAGCACAGCCCACAGCGGCCAGCCAGACGGCCAGCAGGCGCGGCGACATCAAAACGCCCGCGCCTGATTCCGACCAAACGCGCCCATGCGCGAATCAAAACGCGCCTGCGCCGCGTAGGTACTCCCGGCGGCCCTGGAAAGACTGCGGGTGCAGAGGCGCAGAATTTTTTTAGGTATGAGGGCATTTTTTTCACTTCCCAGGCCCCGGCTGAAAATAGTAGAGGGGGGGCAAAAAATGAAATTGGGGAAAAAGAGAGAGCGGAAATATTAAATTTTTGTGAATGAGCAGAAGTGAGCAGATTTCTGTGTTATATTGGTAGCGTGAATAATTAGCCTGCAGCGGAGACGCTGTAGGCTTTTTCCATTTCTGCGGCTTGTGTCCGCCGAAGTCCCGCGTTTCTATGTGGGGTATTTGCAGGCGGAGCGGGCCGCCGCCATTGGAGGGGGTGCGGCGGATATGCCGAAGCGAAGCGAGAAGCGCGACACCGCCAAGGCTGAATACGTCGAGCGCCGAAGCCGTGGCGAGAAGATCAATCTGCGGGAGTTTGCCGACAGGCTGGGCGTCAACTATAAGACCTTGCGGGACTGGAAGCGGATAGACGAGTGGGACAAGGATGTGCAGCCGCAGAAGAAGAAGCGGGGCGGCCAGCCTGGGAACAAGAACAGCGCCGGAAAAAAGAACGCGGCGGGGTCCCATCCGGGGGCACCGCGCCGCAACAAGAACGCCGAGAAGGACGGGGCCTACAGCACCGTCTTTTTTGATGCCCTAACGGACGAGGAGAAGGACCTGATCGAGCAAACGCTGTTAGGG
>CANSLL010000092.1 GCA_947647695.1 uncultured Clostridia bacterium
GATCTACACTCTTTCCCTACACGACGCTCTTCCGATCTCATGGAGTAGGACTTGCGGGTCAGATACGCCACCAGCGCCTCATCGTAACGGAAGGTCAACCCCTTTTCCTTCAGGGACTCCGCCAGCTCTTGAAGCATGATACGGGCGATCCCCTGGAAATGCTCCTCCGTCAGATGATTGAAACAAATGACCTCGTCCACACGGTTGATAAACTCAGGGCGCAGGAACTGATTCAGTGCCTTCATCGCCCGGTCGCGATCCAGCTCATTGACGGTGCGGTTGAAGCCCACAGACCCCTCCTTCGTATTGGAGCCGGCGTTGGAGGTCATGACGATGACTGTATGCTCAAAATTAACCCGGCGGCCATGGGCGTCGGTGATGCGGCCGTCGTCCAGGATCTGGAGCAGTACGTTCAGCACATCGGGGTGTGCCTTTTCGATCTCGTCAAACAGCACCACGGCATAGGGCTTGCGGCGGATCTTCTCCGTCAGCTGGCCCGCCTCGTCGTAGCCCACATAACCGGGAGGCGAACCGATAATGCGCGAGACGCTGTGCTTTTCCATAAACTCGGACATATCCAAGCGGATCAGCGCGTCGGGGGAATGGAACAGGTCCTCTGCCAAACGCTTGACCAGCTCCGTTTTGCCCACGCCTGTTGAGCCGACAAAGATAAAGCTGACGGGCTTATGCTTGGGCGAAATGCCCACGCGGTTGCGGCGGATGGCCGCAGATACCGCGGCTACCGCCTCGTCCTGGCCCACGATATGCTCTTTAAGCCGCGTCTCCAGATGGGAAAGACTCTGGAATTCCTCTTCCTTGATCTTGCTGGCGGGGATCTTCGTCCACAGCTCGATCACACGGGCCAGGTTCTCGATGGACAGCGTGGGGTCTCCGGCGGCCTTGATCTTGTCCAGCTCCGCCTCAAGCTGAAGCTCCCTGCTCTTGATCTGGGCCTGGCGGGCATAGGATTCCTCGCTGGGATCGTCCACCAGCAGTTCCTTTTCCCTGTCATAGTCCGCCAGCTCTTTTTCGATCTCCATACGGCGGTTGATGCTGGCATCCTTCAAATTGACGTCGGAGCACGCCTCGTCGATCAGGTCGATGGCCTTATCCGGCAGGAACCGGTCCGTGATATACCGTTCCGACAGCAGCACCGCCTGACGCAGCACTCCCTCGGGGATCTTCACGCCGTGGTAGGTTTCATAGTAATGGGCGATGCCCTTGAGGATCTCCATCGTATCCCCGATCGTCGGCTCGTTCACCGTAACGGGCTGGAAGCGGCGCTCCAGGGCGGGGTCTTTTTCGATATGCTTGCGGTATTCGGTAAAGGTCGTCGCGCCGATGACCTGGATCTCGCCCCGGCTGAGGGCCGGCTTGAGGATGTTCGCAGCGTTCATGCTGCCCTCAGCGTCGCCCGCGGAGGCGATGTTGTGGATCTCGTCAATGACGAGAATGATGTTGCCGGTCTTTTTGATCTCCTCGATCAAGCCCTTCATGCGGCTCTCAAACTGGCCACGGAACTGGGTTCCCGCCACCAGCGCCGTCAGGTCCAGGAGATAGACCTCCTTCTCCCGCAGCTTATACGGCACCTCCCCACGGACGATGCGCTGGGCAAGGCCCTCGGCAATGGCCGTTTTGCCCACGCCCGGCTCGCCGATCAGGCAGGGATTGTTTTTCTGGCGGCGGTTCAGGATCTGGATTACGCGCTCGATCTCCGTCTCCCGGCCGATCATGCTGTCCAGTTCTCCGGCGCGGGCGCGGCCCGTCAGATTGATGCAGTAATTTTCCAAAAATTTCCGCTTGCCCGCCTTCTTCGGCGCGTGGGCCTTCGGCTCTTCTCCGCCGGGGCCTGGGGCGCTGTCCCCCTCGCCGCCGAACAGCCGGTTCAGGAAGGGGAACGTGGCCGTCTTGCCCTCGTCGCCCTCTTCCTCGTCGTCCTCCGTGTCCTCCGCGTCCACGGACATCTGGTCCATGGTCTCCGCCCCGCCGAAGGCCTGCATCATCTCCTCAGTGATCTTCTCCAGCTCGTCGTCGGAAATGCCCATGCGCTTCATCATGTCGTCCACCTGGGGCAGTCCCAGGGCCTTTGCACAGCGCAGGCACAGCCCTTCGTTGACCGGCCTGTCGCCCTCCATTTTGGAAATGTAAACCACTGCCACATATTTTTTGCATCTTGAACAAATCGTTGGTCTCATAAAAACCTCCTCGCGCCCGCGGCGCTGTCGTCGTTTTATCAGCCCCCTGCAACGGGAAGCGTATCACATCCCCCGCAACTTTTGCGCGGGACGGTATTTTCTTTTTTTACGCCATGGCCCTTTCCCAAAGCGCGCCTGCTTTTTTCCTTTTACAGGCCCGCCCAGATCTGCAAGGGGTCCACTCCGGCAAACAGCCGCAGCAGATACGTCTGCTCCATCAGCGTTTCGCTGACGCCCTGACCGAAAAACTGCATCGCCCAAATTATGGCAAGCAGCACGAGGCAGCCCTGTAACAAGCCCAAAATGCCGCCGCCCAGGGCATTGGCCAAATGAATCCCCGGCGCCGCCGTGAGCAGCCCCAGGAATTTCGACGCCACCTTCAGGGCCGCAAGCAGCACAAAAAACGCCAGCAGGAACAGCACCGCCCGGGATACATACAGCACCAGCTGCTCCACCGCCGCCGTCAAAAGCGTCTCTCCGGTCTCCCGCACCCGGGCAACCGCACTCTCCGCCAGCTGCTCCGCGGTTTTCTCATACAGTCCCGCGGCGGAATATACATCTGTAAAACCATCCTCGTCTCCAGCGCCCCAAGCGTCCGCCGCCGCATTGCCCAGCCGCATCTGAACCTGTTCGGAAAGCACCGGTGAAAGCGCCTTGGCCGCCATGGGCGCGCCCTGCTCCGCCACGATCCCAGCGCCGGCCAGCGCAACAAGGACGATCACAATGCCAATCACGCTTTTCAAAGCGCCCCGCCGCCACCCGGCAGCTGCAAATCCCAGCAGTACCAGAGCAAGCACGATATCTATTATAACAGCCGTTTGCATAAAATGATACCTCTATTGGAAAACGTTACAAAAAATTCACGGAATCAACAGCTCGATCTGGTCGGCTGAGATCAGCCACGCCGAGCCGTCCTGACGCATCCGCACGCCCTTGGCCGTCCCCGCTGCAGCGAAGGCGTCGTATTCGCTCAAATCCTTATTATAAATGACCAGGCGGTCGGTGTAAAGTACCGCAAAATACCGGCCCGCGGCAGAAACGTCCAGGATGTCCTCGTCGATCTCCAGGCGCGCGATCTCCTCCCCCACGCCGTTGACCGTAACTAACTGTCCGTTGGAGCCGGCGCGGTACCGGTTCAGCACCAGAGCCAGGAACCCGTCGCCTTCGGCGGAATAGCCCCGCAGATAGGGTATGGGATACTCGTAGGAAGCGCTGACCTGGCCGCCGCAAGTGGCAAACACCGCCCGCATGTCTGAAATGCACACGATCTGGCTGCCCACCGAGGCAATGGCGACTACCATCGCATCCGTCACATCGTAAGAAGCGTACTGCTCCTCCTGGTCCAGCCGGTAAACGACCATCTTCGAGACAAACACACCGTTTTCCTGTCCCAGCGTTTCTGCTACCATATACCGGCAGTCCTCCGTCACATAGGCGTCCACCACAAAACGGGCGGCGGAATCAAAGGTAAACACCTGCTCCATCTCACTGTTGTATACGCTCACGGAGCCCTTCTGGCCCTGCTTCCGGGCCGTGACGGCCAGCCAGTCCGACTTGTTCAGCGACGCGGCGTAGATGCTCGCGCCCTCCTCCACCGTCAGCTTCAGCCGGAGCCCGCTGTCCCCGAAAACCGCAAGGGTATTGCCGCCGATATCGTAAGCCACCGCAAGGCTGCCGCCTACATTTAGCGCCGGCGCTTCCATTTGCAGCGCCTCCTGGTATAGCACTTTCCCGCTGCGGTCATAGACCACCGCCTCTTTGTTGGTCACCATCGCCAGATTCCCGCCCAGGGAGGCGAAGGATGCGCCTGTGCCGCCGTCATAGGGAAACGACCGGGTCTTTCCCGTCTCGTCCTGCTCGGTACCCAGATAGGAAAAGGCGCGCTGGATGCCGTCGAAATTGATCTTGTCCCAATAAACGGTCAGCACCGCCGCCGCCAGAACCAGACCCAGGATCAGGACCAGCGACACCACCCGCCGTCCCAGGGACGGGCGCTGCGCCCGCGCCAGGCGCCGCTCCTCCTCCCGCGCCGCCCGGTCCCGCTCTGCGCGGGCCGTCCGCAGGTCGATGACGTTGTTGTGCATCTCTCCATCGATTTTATGTTTGTTCTTATCCATTCAGACGTTCATCCTCATACCACAGCTTTGTCAGATACAATCCGCCCGGCGGCGCCGTGGGGCCGGCCAGGGTGCGGTTCCCGCTGTCCAGGATCGCCGGGATCTCCTCCGGCGTCAGCTTTCCCTCCGCTGCGTACAACACCGTGCCCGTGATGGCGCGCACCATGTTATACAAAAATCCGTTGGCGCAGACCTTCAACTCCAACAGGTCGCCGCTGCGGGTGACGCGGCAGTAGTAGACCGTGCGCACCGTGCTTTTCACATCGGTTCCCACGCTGCGCACGGCAGCAAAATCGTGGGTCCCTTCAAACATCCGCGCCGCCCGGTCCAGCAGCGCCTCATCCAGCACCTTGGGGTAAAAATAGGCCCGGTGGACATAAAAGGGGTTGCTGATGCGGGAGTTGTAAATGCGGTAGGTGTACTCTTTTTTCAAACAAGCGCCGATGGCGTTGAACGACTCGGGTACCTCATAAGCCGCCTGGACGGCGATGTCCTCCGGCAGGCGCACGTTGATGGCCAGGGGCAGGCGGTCGTAGGGAATGGCCATATGGGTATGGAAATTAGCCACATAGTGCTCGGCGTGGACGCCCGCGTCGGTGCGTCCCGCGCCCACCAGACGAATGGGCTCCCCCGCCAGGCCGGAAATGGCCTTCTCCAGCGTCCCCGCCACGGTGACGTCCCGCTTCTGGACCTGCCAGCCGTGGTAGGCCGTGCCGTTATACATCAGCTTGAGCGCAATATTTCGTTCCAGAACGGCGTCCTCCTCTCTTTGTCAGTAGCCGAGACTGCCCAAAATGACAGCGCCAATCATCACCAGCGCCATGGTCACCAGGCAAAACAGATCCCGCTTTTGATAGCGCAGGACGTGGAGCTTCGTGCGTCCCTCGCCGCCGTGGTAACAGCGGCACTCCATCGCCGTGGCCAGCTCGTCCGCTCGCCGGAAGGCGCTGATGAACAGCGGCACCAGGACCGGCGCCATCGCCTTGGCCCGGCGCAGGAGATTTCCCGTTTCAAAATCCGCGCCCCGCGCCTTCTGGGCGGACATGATTTTGTCCGCCTCCTCGATCAGCGTCGGGATAAAGCGCAGGGCGATGGACATCATCATCGCCAGCTCATGCACCGGCACGCGCAGCCGTTTCAGCGGCCCCAGCAGGTTTTCGATGGCGTCCGTCAGGGCGATGGGACTGGTGGTATAGGTCATCAGGAACGTACCCATGATCAGCAGCGCAATGCGGATGACCATAAAGACCGCCGCCCAGACGCCCTCCACCGTCAGGGTAAAGACCCAAAAGGAAGCAATCGCACGGCCCGGGGTATAAAACATGTTCAGCACCGCGGTAAAAATCAGGATCAGGATCAGCGGCTTCATGCCCCGGACCAGCGCCCGAAAGCCCACCTTGGAGATGCGGACGCACAAAAGCAGGAACAGAGCCATCAGCCCATAGGACAAAAAGCCCTTGGCGCAAAACAGCGCCACGATGTACAAAACCACCATCATCAGCTTGGTGCGGGGATCCAGACGGTGGGCCAGGGTATTGCCGGGGAAATACTGGCCGAGGGTAATATCCTTCAGCATGGCCCCCGTCCCCCTCTCAGCGACAGCAACTGGGTCCGCAGCGCTTCCAGGGTATACGTTGCTGGGTCCACAGCCAGCCCCGCTTCGTGCAGGCGCATAGCGACCCGGGTGATCTCCGGTACCCCGAGGCCGATCGCCTCCAGCTCCTTTGCCCGGGAAAAGACCTCCCGGGGCGTGCCGTCCATGACGATCCGGGCATTGTCCAGCACCACGATGCGCCCGGCGTGGCAGGCCACCTCCTCCATGCTGTGGCTGACCAAGAGCACCGTATTGCCCTTGGCCCGGTGATATTGGCGGAGCTCTGCCAAGATACTTTCGCAGCCCGCCGGGTCCAGGCCCGCCGTCGGTTCATCCAGAATGAGCACCTCCGGTTCCATGGCCAGCACACCGGCGATGGCCACGCGGCGCTTCTGCCCGCCGGAGAGCTCAAAGGGGGACTTGTCCAGCCATTCCTCCCGCAATCCCACAAAGCCTGCGGCCTCCCGGACGCGACGGTCGATCTCCTCCTGGGCCAGGCCCATATTCTTTGGACCGAAGGCCACATCCTGATACACGGTCTCTTCAAACAGCTGGTACTCGGGATACTGGAACACCAGCCCCACATGAAAGCGCGTCTCATGGGTGATCCGCGGCGACGTCCAGATATCCTGCCCCCGGAAGCAGACCCGCCCCGCCGTGGGTTTGAGCAGGCCGTTCAGGTGCTGGATAAAGGTAGATTTGCCGGATCCCGTATGGCCGATGACGCCCACGAATTCGCCGGGACCGACCGCAAAATCAATCCCCCGGATGGCGCTGCGCTCAAAGGGCGTGCCCGCGCTGTAAGTATGCGTTAAATTTTCCACCGTTAAAATTGGTTCCACTCTGTCTCGTTTCCCTTCGGAGCATTTTTCTCTTCCGCTTTCAGCGCCGCACAGATGGCACCGGCGCATTCCTCCACGGAGATGGCGCTGAGGGGGACGTCCAGGCCCTCCTTTCGCAGGCTGTCCAGCAGCTTGACCGTCTCCGGCGCCGACAGGCCGATGGCGCGCAGCTCGTCCACCCGCTGGAAGATCTCCCGCGGCGCGCCGTCCAGGTAGACCTCCCCCTGGTTCATCACGATCAGCCGGTCCGCGCATTCGGCCTCATCCATATGGTGGGTAATCATCACGATGGTCACGCCCCGCTCCCGATTCAGCCGGCGCACCGTCTCCAGCACGTCCCGCCGTCCCTGGGGGTCCAGCATGGCCGTGGCCTCATCCAACACGATACATTCCGGCTCCATGGCGATCACGCCCGCAATGGCGATGCGTTGCTTTTGTCCGCCGGAGAGCAAATGGGGCGCGTAGCGGGCAAAGTTCGCCATGCCCACGGCCGCCAGGGCGTCGTCCACCCGTGTGCGGATCTCCTCCGTGGGGACGCCCAGGTTTTCCGGGGCAAAGGCCACGTCCTCCTCCACCACGTTCGCCACGATCTGGTTGTCCGGGTTCTGGAACACCATCCCCACCCGGCGGCGCACCTCCAGCTGGGCGGCCTCGTCCGCCGTGTCGAAGCCGTCCACCCAGACCTTGCCGCCACTGGGCAGCAGCACCGCATTAAACTGCTTGGCCAAGGTCGATTTGCCGCTGCCGTTGTGTCCCAATATGGCCACGATGCTGCCCCGCTCCACCGTCAGGCCGATCTCCTTCAAAACAAGCTGTCCTTCTCCCTCCCGTTCCGGGTAGGCAAAGGAGAGCCGTTCCGTTTTCAACATTTCCATCCTTCCGCGCCTCCGCTTTCAGACGCCGTCCGCGATCCAGCGGCCCGTGGCGCCGCAGGGCAGCGCCATGCCCGTCTCCGTCACCGGCAGGCCCAGCTCGTCGCATACCGTGCGCCCGCCGTACTTCCGGGCGATCAGCAGATTCAGGATATAGCCCAGCACCGACGGGGCAAGGCCCGTGGTGTAGGAATTCAAGATCACAAACAAAGGATCATCGGACAGGACGCCGGCGCAGAGCTTGACAAAGGGGTACAGATTCTGCTCCAGCTTCCAGATCTCCCCGGAGGGACCGCGGCCATAGGACGGCGGGTCCATGATGATGGCGTCGTAACGCTTGCCCCTGCGGATCTCCCGCTCCACGAATTTCGCGCAGTCATCCACGATCCAGCGGATGGGCGCATCTGTCAGGCCCGAGGCGCGGGCGTTGTCCCTGGCCCAGGCCACCATGCCCTTGGCGGCGTCCACATGGCATACCGACGCCCCTGCGGCGGCGCAGGCGATGCTGGCCGCCCCCGTATAAGCAAAGAGGTTCAAAACCCGGACCGGACGCTCCGCCCTGCGGATCAGCTCCATGGCAAAATCCCAGTTGGCGGCCTGTTCGGGGAACAGGCCCGTATGCTTGAAATTCATGGGTTTGACGTTGAAGGTCAACCCCCGGTAACGCACCTGCCACTGCTCGGGCAGTTTCTTACGCTCCCAGTGCCCGCCGCCGGTGGCGGCGCGCAGGTAGCGAGCGTCCGGGTTTTGCCAGGCACTGTTGGTCCGGGGCGCCTCCCAGATGGCCTGGGGGTCCGGCCGCACCAGGATCTGGCGGTCCCACCGCTCCAGCTTTTCCCCGTCGCCGCAGTCCAGCAGCTCATAATCCTTCCATTGATCCGCAATCCACATAAATGCCGGTTCTCCTTTAGCTTCAAACGGGCGGCTGGCCGCCCTGTCAAAATGGCCCCTTTTACAATGAATCGTATATAATAGCATGTTATTATACTACGAAACGTCCCGCCCCGTCAACGCCAAACCGCGGATACCCTCTCCCTTTTGTTGACGGAGTCAACAAAGCGCCGGCAATTTCACTCATTGCAGCTTGAAACCGATCATCAGCCGTGATATCATCAAGATGGCAAGTTGGAATTTGGAGGGGAAAAATTTGGAGAAACAAGCGGAGCGGCCAATTACAACGCTATTTATGCTCATGTCGGTTGACGGGAAAATCAGCACCGGCGCAGCAGACACTTTGGATGTCGATCAAGATTTTCCTAAAATCCCAGGCGTGAGGGAGGGCCTGCATCAA
>CANSLL010000093.1 GCA_947647695.1 uncultured Clostridia bacterium
ATACAGCGCACATTCGTCGGCAACGGTCAGCCAGAACCCCAGCGGAAAATACTTTGTTGCTCTGTGCTGTACCGATGTTGAGATCGAACCGCTGCCCTCTACTGGTGCGGCGGCCGGCCTTGATATGGGCCTGAAGGCATTTGCGATCACCTCCGATGGGGTGGAATACCCAAACCACAAATACCTGACCAAAAGCCAAAAGAAACTTGCCAAGCTCCAGCGGCAGCTCTCCCGAAAATCAAAGGGGAGCAACCGCAGAGAGAAAGCGAGAATCAAGGTTGCCCGGCTCCATGAGCGCATTTCTAATCAGCGGTCTGACATGCTGCACAAGCTGTCCACTGACCTTGTGCGCAGCTACGATCTGATCGCGATTGAAGATTTAACGCCGTCCAACATGGTGAAGAATCACAAGCTGGCCCGGTCTATCTCCGACGCTTCCTGGAGCGAGTTCCGGCGGCAGTTGGAGTACAAGACGGCGTGGTATGGCAAACAGGTTGTCGCCGTTGACCGTTTCTTCCCGTCCAGTCAGCTATGCTCCGCCTGCGGCGCTCAGTGGCCCGGAACAAAGGATTTGTCTGTGCGGGAGTGGACTTGCCCGGTGTGCGGCACTGTCCACGACCGGGACGGGAACGCTGCAAAGAACATCTTGAATGAAGGGCTGCGCCTGCTGGCGTAGCCGGTACATACGGTACCGTGGGACACACGGGAACCTAACGCTCGGGGAGACCATGTGAGACCTCGCTGGTGCAGGCTGCGGTCGCTGAACCGAGAATCCCCCAGCTTTAGACGCGGGGAGTGTCAAGTCTTCATTCGTCTCCTCCCCGCTCCAGATCGTCGATCCGGTGGTTGGCCACCCGGATCTTTTCCGCCTGGAGCGTCAGCTGCTCCTCCAAATGGTAGGTGCGCTCGATCAGGTTGTTGTGCTTGTTCACCCGCTCCTCCAACTGCTCCAGCCGGTACTGGGTGAGCCTGGCGCTGGCCAGGATGCCGAAGATCGACCCCAGGGCCGATCCGCCTAAGCCGATCAACGCGACCATCACCGCGTCACTGACAAGCATCGTTTTCCGCCTCCCCTTCCTCTGTCTGATCCGGTTTCCCGATCAACGCCGCATATCGTTCCGCGCTGATTGCGCCCGCGGCCACATCCTGCCGCGCCAGCGCCAGCACATCGTCCCGCACCGCCTCCGGGACTTCATGGAACCTCCGCGTCCCGCGCTTGACGCTCCGCCAATAGCTCTTTGCCACTGCCGTCATACCGCAACACCCCCTTCCTCCCCGGCGCCCCGGGCCTCGTACAGCGCGATCACCAGCTCGTCCGCCTCGGCCAACTGCTCGTTCAGGACGCCGATCTCCTGTTCCCGTTCCGCAAGGCCGTTTTGCTGCTCTGTGACCTGGGCTTGCAGCGACTCGATCTGCTCTTGGTACGCCGTCACGTCGCCCAGATACTGGCGGGCCGTGCGGATGGTCACGCGGTACGTCTGTGTTTGGTGTTCATAGTCGATATTGACCAGCTCGAAGGCGTAGCCCTCGGGCAAAACCGGCTCCTCCGCCTCCCGGTCCTCCGGCAGCCACCGGACGGCCAACCGGGACCAGTCGGCCGCCTCGATCTGGGGCAGCTTGACAAAGCGCCGCTCAAAATAGAGGACATACTGCCCGTTGGTCCCGTAGTCCCGACGGATCAGGCCGCAGTGCAGGCCGTTGACCGACCATTTCTCTCCGTAATGACTCATATGCTCGCTCCTTTCATTTTCCACGCTAAGCTGCATCATTCTCCGGTACGTCTCCGCACTGACCGCGTCGCCGATGGCCGTGCCGCCGATCGTGCTCACCGCCCGGCGCAGCGACGGCGTCCCTGCCCCGTACCGGACCGGGCGGGGACGGTACGGCTCCGGCTCCGGCAGCGCGGACACGTCCGCGTTCGGGTATTGTTTGCGGTACTTCTCCACCGTCCGCACGCCCACGCCTAAAGCCCGGGCCGCCTCCCTTGCGCTCTGACCGCCCCGCTTCAGAATCTCATAGACGTATCTTGTATACGGCCCGACGCGCTCCTCCCGGCAAACAGAGCGGTAATAAAACGCCGGACGCAAGCCCAGCAGCTCCGCGATCTCCTTCTCCCTCCGTCCCTTCCACTCCCGGCCGTCGACCTTCCGGGGCCGGGCCGTGTGGTCCGTCAGGCACAGCGCCGCAAACCGGTCCGCGATC
Source organism: uncultured Clostridia bacterium (assembly GCA_947647695.1). Taxonomy (GTDB): domain Bacteria; phylum Bacillota; class Clostridia; order Oscillospirales; family Oscillospiraceae; genus Pseudoscillospira. The sequence continues at coordinate 2,203 of CANSLL010000093.1, forward strand.
CGCTCGTTGGTACGGCAGACCGTGGCCCTGCTGCGGCCGATCACCCCTGCGGCGTCGGCCATGGAGGTGTGGTCCGTCAGCAGCAGATACAACAGCTCCCGCTGGCGGTCTGTCAGCAGCTGCGCCCGGGCGGCGAAGCGGAGCAGGTCGAAGCCCTCGGGGCTGATGCACTCCTCGATGTACCCATGGGCGCAGACCGCCCGGAAAATCCTATCCTCCACCCGGCGCACCACGCGGCTGACCGTGGCCCGGCTCACGCCCCGCTCCCGGGCGATGTCCGCCGCCCGCCGGCCCTGGATATGGGCCGTATAGTAAACCCTGGACTTCTCCGGCAGGGACGCCAGGACGTTTTGCACGATCTGCAAAAGCACCTGGGACTGGACCGCCGTCAGCCCGGACGCGCCGGGATCGTCCCCGCGGCTCCCCTCCACACCGTCAAAGGTCATGATGACGCGGTCAAAGATATCAAAGGGCAGCTCGCTTGCCAGGACGACGCTGTGCCGCTCCGTCCTGCGCCGCTTCTCCGCCGCCGGACGCCGGCGCTCGATCTCATCGCACAGGTCCCGGTACATCCCCCGCAGGATGCGCAGGCGCTCCGTCTGGCGGAACCGCTCGTCCGGGTCCTGGGCGCCCTGCTGGATGGCCCTGGCCTCCTTCATTTTTTGATAGACCGCCCGCTTGGTCTGCTCCAGCTCCGTGCCGGTCATAGCCTTACGCCCGCCCCTTGACCGGAACGGCAGCCTCCAGGTCCGCCCAGGTCGGGAACCGGGCCTCCAGCTGTGCCCACGTTAGCGCGGCCAAATCTTCCCAGCGAACATGATTAACGATGAATCTCAAATGGGCGGGCTTGATGACCTCCACGGCGCGGTACAGCAGCGTCAAGTCCAAAGCGGCAAACCCCGGCGCGTCGCCTAAGAAAGTCAGAGAAAAGCTGTAATTGCCGAAGTTTTCCTCCACCGCCGCCCCGTAGCCTGTCAAGCTGACCGCCAAACGCTCGATGGCGGCGGCGTTGGTCGTGCCCCGGCTGCACAGCTGGGCAAGAATCGCGGCACGCCGGTCCTCGATGGACGCGCCCTTGGGCGGCGTGATCCCGGTGAGCGCCTCCCACGCGCCGATGCCCCAGGTCGCCGTGGCGGGGGATAGCTGCTCCGTTACGGACTGGACCACGCCCAGCGCGTCCTCGCCCAAAGCCCGCAGGCTGTCCGAGACCGCCGCCGTGATCGGCTCCAGGCCCAGCGGCAGCGGCAATGCTTCCCGGTCGTTTCTCTCATTCATTGGATATTCCCCTCTCACTCCGTATAAACGGTCACGGCCCCCAGCTGGGGGACCTGTTCGGGGCCCATGGGGATGTTCGCCGCGCCGTTGTTGACGCGCAGCTGCGTGCAGTCTAAGACCCCCGGCAGGGACAGCAGCAGCGCCAGCACGCGGTTATAGCGGACCGTCTCCCCCGCGCCCACCTCCATGGCGTCAAAGAGCTGCTGGAGCGCCGCCTCCAGGTCCGCCTGGATGTCCTCCGCCTCCGTGCCCGTCTCAGCCGCCACGTCCGCCTCCACGGTGATCTCCAGCGCCTGGACGCTCGCCACCGTGACCTGAGCGCCGATGGGGCGCGCCGCGTCGATGTGGGCCGCCACGGCGGCGCAGATGCTGTCGTCCACCGGGAGCTTGTCCTCCCCGGCGATCACGACCTTGACCGTGCCGTTGCCGTTCCACAGCGGCAGCACCGCCGCATAGCCCACGCCGCTGCACTCCCTGGCCCACTGCTTGTAATTGTTGCTGTTGCCGCTGGCCACGGGTTCGCTGAGCAGCAGGTGGATGCGTTCATAAAAGGCCCGGTCCGTCTCGATATCCGCGCCGCCCTCGGCCTGGCCGCCGGTCACGCCGGTGACGCCGGACAGGGCCAGCTGAAGCCGGTCGATCTGGCCGGGTCCCACATTGTAGGCCGTGCCCTCGCGCTCCGCTTCCGCCTCCACCGCGACGGTCTCCTCCGGGCCGACCACGGCGTCCTCCAGCGTGCAAAACCGCAGCGCGTCCCCGGCGACGGTCCACGTTCCCGCCGGGATCGCAGCCCCCGGCGCGCCGGTGAACGCGACCTTTACCCGCGCCTTCTTCCCCGGGGCGCGGACCATGCCGTAGACGCGGGCGAAGGCGTCAAGATACGGCCCGCCGTCCGGTCCCGGCGCCGCTGCCGCCAGCAGGTCCGGGGCCAGCTGGACGGCCTTGTAGACCTGGTACGCCCCCGCGCTGAGCAGCGCGTCGGTGTACGAGCCCTCCCGCAGATCGACTTCCTGGCCGGTCTGCGCCAGGGCTTCGGCGATCAGCGCCTTGGCCTCGGCCTTGATCGACTCTGGCGTCACGCCGTCGATCTCTTCAGGGTCAAAAAACCGGAAGCCCACTTTGTACCGCCACCTCTCCGAAAATCGTTGAGACCGTACAGGACAGCGTCACCTCCGACCCGTTCAGCGCGACGGATACCTGGCGCACGTCCGTAATGTACGGATTGACCGTCAAACACTCCCGCACCATGCGGACGGCCTCGCTCTGGCGCACCGCCGCCGAAAAGGGACGCCCTGCCAGGGACGGCAGGCTGCATCCGTAACCGGCGGAAAACAGGTCCTTGCTCCGGCGCGCGGTATACAGGGCCATCACGGCCCAGGATTTAACGGCGTCCGCTCCCGTCGCCCACACGGGATTGCCCGCCCGCCATACGGGACGTTGACGCACGTCGTCCCACTTGATCTCCCGGTACGGCTTGACGCCCTCCGGCGTCTGCCCCGTCTCCGGCTCCGCCGCCTCGAGCAGCGGGAATAAACTTGCCATTATGGCCTCACCACCTTACACAATACATAATAAATCTGACCGTCCGCCGCCGGCTGGAGCAGCACCGTGTCGCCCGCCTGCAAGCGCCGCGTCTTGACGCGGACCGTCCCCGTCAGGACGCCGGGCACGTCGTACAGCGTGATGGAATGGATCTGGATCGGATCGATATGGGTAAACATGATATAACACTGGACCGCCCGGTTCACGGCCAGCGTTGCGCCGCTCTCTTCCTCCGCAGGCTGGATCATGGTCAATTCCTCCTCCGCATCCCACGCCAGGGACGCGTTGACCACTAAGTCCTCCCGGGACAGCTCCAGGCCGTGCTCCGTGCGGATATGCAGCAGATGATCCCCCACGGCGGTCACGACGCCCAGGCACATCTCCGGCGGAGCATGCTCCGCCCCGTGGCGCTGCATTTCCCGGATCAGGCCCGCATAGGGGTCCCGTCCATTGTTCAAGTATCATCCCTCCCCGCATTTGAGAGATAGGCAACATTTTTCACATTCAGGGACAAGTCCATCGCGTGCAGGCCGTTGGCAAATTTATGGGTGTCCGCGTCCACCCAGAAAACGCCCTCCAGCCCCGTCTGGTCCTGGCGGACCACCACCGTCTCGCCGGTGACAACGCCGAAGTCCCCCGCCGCCGTCACGCGGACCGTCTGCTCCTCGCCGCTGTCCTGGAGCAGCGCCCGGGCCTCTGCGGCGGCGTCCTGGCCGTCCCTTTGGGTGATGTGCGCCTGCATCAGGCCGTACAGCGCCTTCGCCTCCGCGTCCTCGATCACGTCCAGGCGCTTGCCCTCCTTGTCGTAGATGGCAACGGAATTGCGCAGGTTCAGGACGGACCGGGTGGTCCCGGCGGAAAACAGGTTGCTGCCCGGGCGGATCACCAGATTCGTTTTCTTCACGACCCGCTCCGCCACCTGGAGCTCCCGGCCCTGAAAGCGCGCCATGTAACGCTTGCCGTTCTGCTCTCCCGCTTTGCCGTACATGGAAGCTACGATCTGCCAAAGGGGCACGGCGGAGAACTTGCGCCGGATGCGGACGCCCGTCGCCGCCGCAGCGCCCAGGGGGATGTTGTAGTCCCGGCAGATTTGGGCCACGGCGGCCTCCGGCGTCGTATCAAAGCAGTACGTCCCGTCGTTGTTGGCCAGGTAGATGCCCCGGTCGTAGGCCGTCGCCTGGACCGTGGGCGACGTCGTGGCGGCGCTGCATACGACGACCATACCGTAAAACCGGCACACCCCGTCCCCGTCCAGCAGCTCCACATGGTCGCCGTTGACGCAGTCCGCGGCGGGCAGGTTCGGGTCCAGGGGACTTTTCAGCAGAGCGAATTGCAGCGTCCGCGCCGCGCGGCTCTTGTCCCCGGACCAGACCAGGCCGGAGACCATTTGCCCGATGTCCGTGCGGCGGCTGCCGTGGTAGAGATACAGCTCCATCACGTCACCCCCAGTTGGGCCGGCGGCGGCAGGGTCAGCTTTTGTCCCGCGTAGATCAAATGCGGATTTTTGATGCCGTTATACTTGGCCACGGCGTTATAGTACCTCGCCGTACCGTAGCCGTAGAACCGGCGGCAGATCACGCTCAGACAGTCGCCGCGCTTTACGGTGTAATACTGCGCGCCGTCCGTCTCCGCCGCCGGGTCCGCCGGACGGGACGCATTGCCGGTCAGATTCCCGCCGGACGCGGTCTCCGTGACTGCCGCGTCCAAGCTGACGTACTCGCGCAGGTAGATGGTCGCGTACACGTCCCCGGAGCCGTCCTGCTCCCGGTACAGAAACTCCTCGACCAGAACCTGGGCGTTGACCCGGTCCCCGACGATGTACCGCACCGCCTTGCGCTCCGCGACCAGCGCTTTGAAAAAGCCGGTGTAATACTGGGGGTCCAGCACCGCCCCAGGGCTGCAAAAGGGATACGCCCGGGCGGGGAACATACAATCGAGCTGGTCGCTGTGGGCAGCGCGCAGGCCCGGCAGGTTGACCGTGCCCACGCCGTCCACGTCCACGCTGTTGACCGTCTGCTTTGCGCCCCAGCGGTAGGACGAGGGCGTCACCGGCAAGCGCACCTCCTGGGTCCCCAGGAGAAAGGCAAAGACAAGGGCTGCCATCAGACCACCCCCGCCATACTGGCCTGTTGGAGCTTTTCCAGCAGGGCCGCCGCAATCGCGTCGATGTCGCTCTCCTGGCGCACGACAAAGGTGTTGCCGCTGACGGATACGTTCCCGCCGCCGCCCTTGTAGCTGCGGGCCTCGGACGCGGTCAGCACCCGCTCGTCCTCGTGGAGCAGCGCCGGGAAATCGTTGTACGGCACGCGCTGGAGTCCCGTGGCGTAGCCTCTGGCCCGGTGGAAGGTCTTGCCTGTGACGACGATGGGCGCGTCCTCATACGCGGACGCCCGGCCCTTGGACAGGGCCTGCTGGTCCCCGAAGCGGGACCGCCACCCGTTCAAAGCGGCGGTGTTGTCTGTGATCGCCTGGATCAGCTGGGTCTCCACGTCCGCCACTTCCGTCATGGCCGCGCTGCTTTCAAATTCCGCCTGGGCCAGCGCCCGGGCCTCCTCCATGTACGCCTCCGCCCTTGCGCCCGCCGCCGCGTCTCCGGCCTCCGCCTCTGCGATGGCGGCGTCGTACTTGACCGACAGCAGCTGGAGTTCTCCTTTGGTGGCGTCGCTCCAGTCCAGGGCCGTCTCCTTTCCCAACAGCACCGCCGACAACGCCTCCTCGGTATACTGGTCCTTGAGGTTGTCCAACGCCGCCCGGCCCTTGCCGATGTAGTTGTACGCGTTGCTCATGGCCTCGCCCAGCTCCCCGTCGTAGACCTCGATCTGGCGGCTCAGGCCGCCTTTGCGCTCCTCGTTGTACCCCTCGCCCATGGAACTGTTGATATTGGCCATCACGTCGTCCAAATTGTCCGCCAGGCCGTTGTAGCTGTTGGCCAGGGTGTCGGACAGGCCGCCGAACTCCCGGTCGATGTAGTCCAGAATCGCCTGGGCCGCCTCCGCGCCGCCGATCTGCTTTTTGGTCACCATCTCCGCGATCTGGCTCTTGTCCACATGGAGCGCCTCGGCCAAGGCCTGGTCCGTATCCACGCCCCGGGTGCGGAAATAGTCCAGGTACAACGCCGTTGCATGATTGGACAGCCGCAGGCGGGACAGGCCGGAGATCATCTGATTGACGTCGCTGCTGTCCAGATTCAGCCCCGCCGTCGCGTCGGACAGGCTCATCAGGACGCCAAGCGTTTCTTTTGGGCTGTAGGAATTGAGCAGCAGCTTGCCGTAGCCGGTGATCTCGTCGTAGGTGTAGTTGGTCTTGACCGCCATCACCTTGACCTGTTCCAGGTAGTCGTCCGCCGCGCTGCCGCCGCCTAACTTTTGGGCATAGGCCATACGGGTCTGTTCCCGCGTCCCGGCGGTGGCGCTGCCGGCGGCCAAGGCCGCGTCGGTCTGGGCGCTGGCGTCCTCGTAGAGCGCGTTGCGCCAATCCATGTACGCCTCGTCCTCGGCCTGGTACTTCTGCATCATGCCCGACGCCAGACCCACCGCCGCACCTGTGACCGCGCCCACGGCGGTTCCGGCGCCGGGGGCGATCATGCTCCCCAGCGCCGCGCCGCTGAGGGCGGAGGTCAGGATACTCGACGCGATTTGTCCGTTGGCGTCGCCCATGGCGCTGGCAAAATACGCCTGAGCGCCCTGCTGGACCAGGGGCGCTATCATCTGCGTCGCCGCGCTGGCCACGACGGCCCCGGCGACCCG
>CANSLL010000094.1 GCA_947647695.1 uncultured Clostridia bacterium
CACCGAGATCTACACTCTTTCCCTACACGACGCTCTTCCGATCTTCTGGACGGTGCCCAGTTTACCCTGTATGATGCTGAAACAGAGGGTAATGCTTACACCTTCGTTAAGGATGGCGATACCTATCGTATGGCAATCGGCGACGAGGCCGGGACTACAACGATTGACGCTGGTACAGCTACCATTGTTGGTCTTGGCGACGGCGTCTATTGGCTGGAAGAAACGCAAGCGCCTGATGGTTATAACAAATTGACCAAGCGTATTAAAGTTGAGGTCGTTAATAAGAGCCTGAAAGCAGACTTTGACACCAGAGCGCCTGGTGATGGCGAAGGAACCGAGCACATTGCGGTTTATGACACCTCCAGCGACGGCGTTCAGGTCATCAACCAGTCCGGCGGCCTGCTGCCCTCCACCGGTGGTATGGGTACCACGATCTTCTACATCGGCGGCGGCATCCTGGCCGTGGGCGCAGTGATTTTGCTGGTCGTCCGGCGCCGTATGCGCGTTGACGCAGAGTAATTTGCCCTGCTGAATTGAGCGCGTAAAACCCTTTGGAAATCTCTCTCGTCCGCCGCGCCGCGCCTCCCGCGCGGCGCGGCGGCGGGAAAGGGAACGCATATGAAAAAACATCTGTCCACCTTTTTTCTGATCTTGATCCTGTTGGGCGGCGTAGCTTTGCTGCTGTATCCCACAGTCAGTGACTATTGGAACTCCTTCCATCAATCCATGGCTATTGCCAACTACGATGAAGAAGTGTCCAATCTAAGCGAAGCGGACTATGAGCGCATTTGGAACGACGCTGTCAATTATAACCAACGTCTGTTAGAGCGCCCATTTTCTTTCACACTTTCCAATAACGCCCGCAAAGATTACCAGTCCCAACTGAGCGTTTCCGGTAGCAGCGTCATGGGTTACATCGAGATCCCCAAGATCAACGTATCCCTGCCCGTCTACCACGGCACCAGCGAGTCCGTGCTCCAGGTGGCCGTGGGCCACATCGAGGGCACGTCCCTGCCTGTGGGCGGACCGTCCACCCACTGCGTCCTGTCGGGCCACCGGGGCCTCCCCAGCGCCACGCTGTTCACGAACCTTGACCAGCTCAAGGAGGGCGACCTCTTCGTCCTGCGCATCCTCAACGAAACGCTGACCTACGAGGTGGACCAGATCCACATCGTCCTGCCCGCCCAGGTGGACGACCTGGCCATCGTGGAGGGCAAGGACTACTGTACCCTTGTCACCTGTACGCCCTACGGCATCAACAGCCACCGGATGCTGGTCCGGGGCCACCGCACGGAAAACGTCGCGTCGAACACGGTGCGCGTCACCTCCGAGGCGATCCGCATCGACCCGATCCTGGTCGCGCCCATTACGGCGGTGCCCATGCTGCTGGTATTGCTGGTGTTCCTGCTCCGTCCCGGCGGCGGGAAAAAGGGAAAAAAGGGCGGGGAAAAAAAGGGTAAGAAAAGCAAAAAGGCAAAAAAGAAGAAAAAACGCGGCGGGGATGATCCCGCGCCCGAGGAGCAGGAGACGGCTCCCGACTCGGGCGGAGCGCCCGGCCCGTAACGTCAAATATCACCCTTATGTACCCGTAAAAGGGTATCCAACGCATCCACAAAAACCATCCTTAGAAACCATCCTTAGAAACCATCCTTAGAAACCATCCTTAGACTATGGGGACGGACCCGCGCCCCGGCGCGGCCGTCCAGGAAAGGCAGGCGTTTGACATGAAAACGATCCTCCGGCAGTTTGCAGCGGCAGCGCTGTGCCTGTTCCTGTGCACGCTCTGCCTGCCGCAGGCCTACGCCTACACGCCCATCCCCGACACCGCCCGCAGCTGTACGCTCACCTTGAAGGAGCAGCATCCCGGTCTGAATTTCTCCCTGTATCAAGTGGCGACCGTCCAGACGGATGCCCAGGGGAACGTCACCTTCCGGCCCACCCAGACCTTTGCAAGCTGCCCCGTTTCCCTGTACCAGACAACCGCCGAGGGCTGGCGCGGCGCGGCGGGCACGCTTTCCAGCTATATCGCCGGCGACAGCATCCCCGCGTACCGTACCGGCAAGGTGGGCAGCAACGGGACTTTGACGTTCTCCAATCTCCCCCAGGGCCTGTATCTGGTGCTGTGCCGGGAGACGTACACCGAGGAAACGGAAAACGGTACCGTCACCTGCCGCCCCATGGAAAACCTGATCTGTCTGCCCAACTGGCTGGAGACCTCCACCGGTCAGGGCCAATGGGTCTACGATGTGTCCATGGTTTGCAAAATCGAGCGCAGCGACGACGAGTATATTTACCAGGTCGTGCTGAAGAGATGGCGGGATAACGGCAACGCCGCCAACAAGCGGCCCAGTCAGATCACCGTCGATCTGCTGCGGGACGGCGTGAAATACGGCGAAAGCGTCACCCTCAGCGAGGCCAACGGCTGGACGCATACCTGGTCGGAGCTGGAAAACGGCCATAACTGGCAGATCGTGGAGCGGAACGTGCCCGACGGATACCGGGTCTCCATTTCCCTCCAGGGCGTGACGTTCATGGTGACCAACACCTATACGCCCACCAATCCCGGCAATCCTTCCGATCCCTCTGATCCCGACGATCCGCCCGGAAACGATCCCGATCCCCCACCGGTGATCCCGCCACCCTACGAGATCGACGAGCCGGATGTGCCCTTGGGCCCTCCGCCGGAGTTCGACCCGTACGAGCCGCCTCCTTCGGACGAGGACGAGATCGAGATCGACGAGCCGGACGTGCCGTTGGCGGACCTGCCCCAGACGGGGCAGCTCTGGTGGCCGGTGCCGCTGCTGTCGGTAGCGGGCATGTTCCTGTTCATCCTCGGCTGGGCGCTGCGGCGAAGGAGTGAGTCCTATGGGGAATAAAACGGGTCTGCCGCTGATGATCTGCGGCCTGGCGCTGCTGCTGGGCGCGTTGGGTCTGACGGGATACAATCTCTGGGACGAGGACCGGGCCGGTTCCGCGTCTGAATCGGCGGTACAGGAGCTGAAAGCCGTCACGCCCGACCTGACCGCGCCGGAGATCCCCGAGGAGCTGATCCCGAACTATGTCCTGGACCCGGAACGGGAGATGCCCCACGCCAGCGTGGCGTCCCACAGCTACATCGGGTATCTGGAGATCCCGTCGCTGAAGTTGGACCTTCCGGTGCTGGATCATTGGAGCTATCCGAATCTGAAGATCGCGCCCTGCCGGTATTACGGTTCGGCGTATCAGAACGATCTTGTCATCGCCGCCCATAACTACAAGCGGCATTTCGGCAATCTGCGCACGCTCTCCGTGGGCGACGCGGTCTATTTCACCGATATCGAAGGCAACCGGTTTTCCTACACCGTCGCCGCGCTGGAGCAGTTGGAGCCGGACCAGGCAAGGGATATACTCTCCGGCGGCTGGGACTTGTCCCTGTTTACCTGCACGTTGGGCGGCCAGCACCGCGTCACGGTGCGCTGCACCCAGGTAAAGGACACGGTCCCCGCGGAGGAACCGGCCCCGGTGGCGGACAGCCCGGATGAGGCCGGCGGAGACGGTGCGTCCCAAGCGGAAGAAAACGGCGCCGGAAACGAAAACGCCGGTCAGACGGCGGACGCATCCGGCAGCGACGGTAACGACGCGCGGGAGCATCCGGCGGACCGGGACGAAACCGCGCCGCTGCTGTAACGTATCGGCAAAAGGATATCAACGGATCATAAAACCGCTCTGTACGGACTGTACGGGGCGGTTTTTTTGGCTCCGTTTCGCTCTATCGCACAAAGGGGCGGGAAAATGTGCGCTGCCTTTTTCTCCCATTTTACATTGAAAAGGCAGCGGGTATTTGCTATAATAGTTCAGAATGATTTGAGAAAACCTGCGTCATCCGGCACAGCTGCATACCATCCGTATCAACCGAATCTTGTCTGGAGGGAATCTACATGCCGTTGAATCCGAAACTGAGAAAAGTCATGGTCATCGGGTCCGGGCCGATCGTCATCGGTCAGGCCGCGGAATTTGACTATGCCGGTACCCAGGCCTGCCGCGCCCTGAAGGAAGAGGGCCTGGAGGTCGTGCTCGTCAACTCCAACCCCGCCACCATCATGACCGACAACGCCATGGCCGACCATATCTACATCGAACCGCTGACGCTGGAAACGGTCAAGCGGATCATCCAGAAGGAGAAGCCCGACAGCATCCTCTCCACCTTAGGCGGACAGACGGGCCTGACCCTGTCCATGCAGCTGGCAAAATCCGGGTTTTTGGAGGAAAACAACGTCATGCTCCTGGGTGCGGACCCGGACACCATCGATAAGGCCGAGGACCGCCAGATGTTCAAGGACACCATGGACGCCATCGGCCAGCCCGTGATCCCCTCCAAGGTCGTCACCACCCTGGACGGCGCTTTGGCCTTCGCCGACGAGATCGGCTATCCCGTCATCGTGCGCCCCGCCTTCACTTTGGGCGGCAGCGGCGGCGGCATCTGCTACGACGAAGGAGATTTGCGGCGCGTCGGCGAAGCGGGCCTGCGCCTGAGTCCCATTACCCAGATCCTGGTGGAGCGCTGCATCGCCGGATGGAAGGAAGTGGAGTTCGAGGTCATGCGGGACGGCCACGGCAACGTGATCACCGTGTGCTCCATGGAAAATTTCGACCCCGTGGGCATCCATACGGGGGATTCCATCGTCATCGCTCCCACCGTCACCTTAGCGGACAAGGAGTATCAGATGCTCCGCTCCGCCGCTTTGGACATCATTACCGCCATGGGCATCGAGGGCGGCTGCAACTGTCAGTTCGCCTTGAACCCGGAGAGCTTTGAATACGCCGTGATCGAGGTCAACCCCAGGGTGTCCCGGTCCTCGGCCCTGGCGTCGAAGGCCACGGGCTACCCCATCGCCCGCGTGGCGGCCAAGATCGCCATCGGCTATACCTTGGACGAGATCCCCAACGCCGTGACGGGCAAGACCTGCGCCTGCTTCGAGCCGACCCTGGACTATGTGGTCGTCAAGCTGCCCAAGTGGCCCTTTGATAAATTCGTCTACGCCAAGCGCACCTTGGGTACCCAGATGAAGGCCACCGGCGAGGTCATGGCCATCGGCCAGAGCTTTGAGCAGAGCATCATGAAGGCCGTGCGGGGCGCGGCCATCTCCCTGGACTGTTTGCGTCAGGCCAAGCAGTCCGAACGCAGCAACGAGGAGCTCCACGAAAAGCTCTACGATCAGGACGACGAGCGGTTGTTCGTGATTTTTGAAGCGCTACGCCGGGGCGTCTCCAGCGAGGAGATCTACAACATCACAAAGGTGGACCCCTGGTTCCTGGAAAAGCTGCGGAACCTGACGGCGCTGGAAGCGCGCATGGAGACGGAGCCCCTGACGCGGGAGCTGTATCTGACCGCGAAAAAGTTCGGCTACCCGGACAAGGTCATCGCCCGCCTGTCCGGCCAGGAACTGCCCTGCCATATCCCCGCCGTATTCAAAATGGTGGACACCTGCGGCGCGGAGTTCGACGCCGAGACGCCGTATTTTTACAGTACATACGACGAGGAAAACGAGGCGGCGGAGTTCATCGCCCAGCGTCAGGACCCGCGGAAAACCGTGGTCGTTTTCGGCTCCGGCCCCATCCGCATCGGCCAGGGCATCGAGTTTGACTACGCCTCCGTCCACTGCGTCTGGTCCCTGCGGGAAGCGGGCTTCCAGGTGGTCATCGTCAACAACAACCCGGAGACGGTTTCCACGGACTTCAACACCGCCGACCGGCTGTACTTTGAGCCCCTGACGCCCGAGGACGTGATGAACGTCATCGAGACGGAAAAGCCCTACGGCGTGGTCGTCGCCTTCGGCGGCCAGACCGCCATCAACCTGACCAAGTTCCTGGAGGAAAACGGGGTCCATATCATCGGCACCTCCGGCGACTCCATCGACATGGCCGAGGACCGGGAGCGCTTTGACGAACTGCTGGAAAAGCTCCAGATCAAGCGCGCCGCAGGCCATACGGTCATGACCTGCGAGGAGGCGCTGGACGCGGCCAATGCCATCGGCTACCCCGTCCTCATGCGGCCCAGCTACGTCCTGGGCGGCCAGAATATGATCATCGCCTTTACCGACGACGACATCCGCGAGTATATGAGCATCATCCTCAGCCACGGCATCGAAAACCCCGTGCTGATCGACAAATACCTCATGGGCACGGAGCTGGAAGTAGACGCCATCTGCGACGGGGAGGACATCCTGATCCCCGGCATCATGGAGCATATCGAACGCGCCGGCGTCCACTCCGGCGACTCCATCGCCGTCTACCCCGCCTGGAACCTGGACGGCAAGACCACCGAGGACCTGATCGCCTACACGAAAAACCTGGCGCTGGGCCTGAACACCCGGGGCCTGGTGAACATCCAGTATGTGGTCTATGAAAACACCATTTACGTCATCGAGGTCAATCCCCGCGCCTCCCGCACCATCCCGTACATCAGCAAGGTGACGGGCGTGCCCATGGTGGACCTGGCCACCCGCGCCATGCTGGGGGAAAAGCTGCGCGATCTGGGTTACGGCACGGGCCTGTACCGCACGCCGCCCTACGTCGCCTGCAAGGTACCGGTGTTCTCCTTTGAAAAGCTGACGAACGTGGACGTGGCCCTGGGTCCGGAAATGAAATCCACCGGCGAGGTGCTGGGCATCGGCAAGAATCTGGAGGAGGCGCTGTACAAGGGCCTTGTGGCCGCGGGCTACCGGATGGACAAAAAAGGCGGCGTCCTGTTCACCGTGCGCGACAGCGACAAGCACGAGATCGTGGACGTGGCGCGCAAATACGCGGAGCTGGGCTTTGACCTGTACGCCACCGCGGGCACGGCAAAGGCGCTGGGCGCCGTGGGCCTGACGGTGCATCCGGTGGCCAAGGTCAGCGACGGCGCGGAGGAAAACACCGTCTCTTTGATGGAAAAGGGCAAGATCAGCTATGTGATCTCCACGGACAGCAAGGGCCGCCTGCCCCAGCTGGACAGCGTAAAGATGCGCCGCAAGACCGTAGAGCTGGGCATCCCGTGCCTGACGTCGCTGGACACCGCCAACGCCCTGGCCCGCTCCCTGCTGAGCCGTTATTCCCAGGAGACCACGGAGCTGGTGGATCTGAACCGGATGCGCAAGACGCCGCTGAAGCTGCGCTTTACGAAGATGGAAGGCACCGGCAACGACTATATCTATTTTGACTGTATGCAGTACGAGATCCCCAGCCCGGAATCCATCAGCGTGATCCTGTCCGACCGCCATTTCAGCGTGGGGTCCGACGGCATCATCCTGATCCTGCCCTCGTCCAAAGCCGACGCGAAAATGCGGATGTTCAACCGCGACGGCACCGAAGGGCGGATGTGCGGCAACGGCATCCGGTGCGTGGCAAAGTATCTGTACGAGCACAACATCGTCCACAAGAGCCGCATGACCATTGAGACCCTCAGCGGCGTGCGCAAGGTGCATTTGTATATCCAGAACGACAAGGTGATCTCCGTGACGGTGGACATGGGCAAGGCCATCCTGGACCCGGCCCAGATCCCGGTCAAGCTGCCGGGAAAGCGTATCGTGGATCAGGAGATAGAGGCGGCGGGCCGCGCCTGGCGTGTCACCTGCGTTTCCATGGGCAATCCCCACTGCGTCACGTTCATGGACAATGTGGATACGCTGGATATTGAAAAGGCAGGGCCGGAATTTGAGCAGCACCCGTTGTTCCCGGACCATGTGAATACGGAGTTTATCCAGGTAGTCAACCGGGCGACGCTGAAGATGCGCGTCTGGGAACGGGGCAGCGGCGAGACGTGGGCCTGCGGCACCGGCGCGTGCGCCGCGGCAGTGGCAGCCGTGTTGAACGGCTATTGCAGCTATGACCAGGACATTACCGTTCATCTCAAAGGCGGCACGGTCATTATTCGGTATGGCGCCGACGGCGCCGTAGCCATGACCGGTGATGCCAAAACCGTATTCCAGGGAAGTATTGAACTGTGAGTATTTATTTTTCCCCCCGCAAAAGCGGGGGGATTTTTTTGTTCCGTGGTACGGAACCGGGCGTTTTGGGTTTTACTTGTCGGAATATGGGAGCACCTGTGTTGCAGGTGGGTAATGACCTGCACCCCCAGGGCTGCGCGCCCTGGACGTCGTCAGAAGAAACTACGCTTAGCTCCGCTTCCCGCTGGCGCGGAAAGCTGCGCACACTCCGTTCCTTCTTCCTCTCCCCACGCGACCCGCTGCGCTGGGCTCGCGCGGGGGCCCCTCTTTACTTTCTGTGCAGACAGAAAGTAACCAAAGAACTGCTTAAGGAGCGGCGCAATTGCGATGCTGCGCCGGAGCTTTGCTCCGGCACGACATCGCCAGTCGCCGCCCCTTAAGAATCCCTTTCTCGTTTTTGCGTGTCTATGCTTTACGGTACGTTGGTGCGCCGTTTCTATACGCAGTCCGGTCATTGATACCGGTCTCTCCAAGGTGCTTTGCGATGGTTAGTGACCGCTTTATCGTGTCTAATCACTGATAAGGAGAAGGGTGCAAGACAGGACTACCCCTACCTCTTGCGCCGCTCCCCGCTTCGCTGG
>CANSLL010000095.1 GCA_947647695.1 uncultured Clostridia bacterium
AGCTGATATAATCAAGGTAATGTGCCGGTGTGGCATAGTTTAATAAAAAAGAAGAGCACATTTATGAGCAAGAAGAGGGCAATGTCTTTGATGACACAGACACGACGGTCGCGGAGATCGGCTCCAACGCCATCGACTGGCACGATGTGCCAGACACAGGCGTTCTGAACAGCTGACCGCTGAAGGTGGACGCTTAGGAAGACGAATACCGGTGAGATCTTCTGGCTGATCGTGCCGGATGCGCCCCGGACCGTGCGTCGGAGCAGCTGCCGGCAACTATCACCCTATGCGGTGCGGGATAACGCAATCCTGCACCGTTTTTTTCGGCCGCAACCGATAGTTGACAGATAGTTGACAGACAGTTGGTAGAAATCATCTCCAGTTCGTGGTATGCTGAAGGCAGAAAAGGAGTTGATCCCATGACCCTTGGACAAAAGATCCAGGCCCTGCGCAAACAGGCAGGGCTTTCCCAGGAAAGTCTGGCAGATATGCTGAATGTAAGCCGTCAAGCTGTATCAAAATGGGAGACCTGCCAAAGTTACCCGGACACGGAAAATCTGCTGGCACTGGCAGAACTGTTTCAGGTTTCCGCGGATGATCTGGCAGGACTTCGGCAGCAGTCCGCCGCACAGGAGCTGCCCCGCCGGGAGCGACGGACAAAGCTGCTTTGGCTGCTGCCTGCTGTCCTGGTCGCTGTGGTGCTGCTGTGTTTTGTACTGCGTCCGGCGCCCCCCTCCCTTTCTAAACCGGACGTCACAGAAACCGGGGAATTCTGCCTGTTGTGGCAGAAAGAAGGAAATTGGGAATGGCTGAGCGTTGGCAGTCAGGATGCTCTCTTCCCTTTTCATACCACGCTGACGCCTTCGGCGCTGGAACAGACAACCGAAACTGATTTCGCCGCCGTCACGCTGCACAGCGTCACTTGCGGCACACTTTCGCTGCAATACCTCCATATGGATGATGGGACAGTCCTGGAAACCGTATGCTCCATGGAGACGATCTCTGAAGACTACGAAACGCCGCGGGGCATTCGCACCGGCGCTGATGAAAGCGACGTCCTGAGCGCTTACGGCGACGCGCTGCTCTACTGCCCCAAAGAGCGAGGCGGAGATATCCTGTGCCAACACGATTACCTGTACGTCTACGCGCCGGCAGATGCCTATGGCAGCGCAGTACTCTTCTATATTCAAAATGGCCATGTGGCCGGCCTTTCCGTGCATCTGGGAGATGATGCGGGCAGCGATGCCTGGGCTGTGGACAACGTATCCATCTTCCCCGTCAAGGATGGCGCTGTGGATTTCAGCCGGCGCAGCAGCCCGGAACAGGAAACCGCAGACGCCACGCAAACGGCGTATATTGCGCTTTACGCCCTAAAAAACGACAAAAACCTTTCTGCCGAGGAAACGTACCGCTACCGGCGGGACGTCTACGGCAATCTTCAGTTCCTCGATTGGCAGAGTTTCGGCGCATTGGGCGAAGCAGGTCAGGAAACACAGACCACCGATTCCCTGCTGCAATGGCTGACGGCCCAGAAGACCCTATCCGAAGACGAACTGCGCGGCCTTCTCCTGGGCGGATGCCGCGCAAACTTCGACGGTTGGATAACCGACAGCTACTGCATCGCCCTGGCCAAAGCCTTTGTCGCCTACCCGGAAGCCTATCTGCGGGCCCTGACCGGCGATGGGTTCACGGACGAGGAACGGGAGCTGCTCATTTCCATGACCGGCTTTGGTTGCGACGTGCCGGAGAACTTTCACCGGGACGCTTTGGAAAAAGCAACAGAGTTGGTTTATCACACGGGACTTTCCGAGGAAATGATGCTCTGGGGCGCTACACTTTTAGAGCGGATTCAAAATCCACGTTGATCGGAAAATTTATGTTAATATTAAAAAACAGCGGAGCATCATGCTCCGCTGTTTTTTCTGATATAAGGGGGCAGAATGGCCAGTATCAATAAGTACCCATGTTGCCAGAGCCGTTGCCCTTGTCGTCCTCGCCGAACACATAATCGTTGCCGGGCAGGATGGCATTGAGCACGATGCCCGCGATGGCAGCCACAGCAAGACCCGTCAGAGTGATAGACGTGCCTCCAGCCAAGAAGGTCAAACCGGAAGAAAAGCCGAGGCCGCAGACCAGAATGACCGCAGCGATGATCAAGTTGCGGGACTTGGTGAAATCCACCTTGCTCTCCACCACGTTGCGCACGCCGATGGCGGAGATCATACCGTAGAGCATGAAGCTGACGCCGCCGATGATGGACGCCGGCATGGAGGCAATCACATCTGCAAATTTCGGTACAAAGCTCAAAACGATGGCGTACACTGCCGCCAGGCGGATCACGCGGGGGTCGAACACGCGGGAGAGGACCAAAACGCCGGTGTTTTCACCATAAGTCGTATTGGCTGGTCCGCCGAACAGGGCTGCGAATGCTGTGGCAATACCGTCGCCCATCAGGGTGCGGTGCAGGCCGGGCTGCGCGAGATAGTTCTTGCCAACGGTAGCAGAAATGGCGGACATATCGCCGATATGCTCCATCATGGTCGCCAGGGCAATGGGGGCCATAACCAGGATCGCAGTCAGGTCAAACTTGCACAGCTGCACAGGCGGAAGACCGATCCAATCTGCCTGGGCAACAGCGGCAAAGCTGAGGATTGCGCTGCCGTCCGGGTTTGTGATACCCGCGGCATTCATGACAAACGCCACAGCATAGGAGATGACCACGCCCAGCAGGATCGGGATGATCTTGAACATCCCCTTACCCCAGATGTTGAAGATGATGATTACCGCCAAAGCTACAATCGCCAAAAACCAGTTGGTGGAAGCGTTGGTCACCGCCGACGGCGCTAAAGTCAGGCCGATACAGATGATGATCGGTCCCGTGACCACGGGCGGAAGAAACCGCATCACCCGGTTTACGCCAACCGTTTTGATGATCGCTGCAAGAACAAGATACATCAATCCGGCTACCACGATGCCGCCGCAGGCGTAGGGCAGGCGCTCACTCATGGGCATACCGGCAAAGATACCGGTGTCTAAGGTGGCGATGGTCTGGAAGCCGCCCAGAAACGCAAAGGACGAGCCCAGGAATGCAGGAATCTGGAACTTGCTGCATAGGTGGAAAAACAGCGTGCCGAGACCGGCAAACAGAAGCGTCACCTGGATCGACAGGCCGTAGGATGCGCCGTTTTCCGTGAAATAGATGCCGGTCAGGATCGGTACCAGGATCGTGGCGCCAAACATCGCGAACATATGCTGCAAGCCGAGCAGCAGCATTTTCGGTGTGCCCAGAGTGCGCGCGTCATAGATCGGCTGCTGGGCATTGACTTGGTTGTTCATCACTCAATTACTCCTCTCTTTCACACCGCGGGCATTGCCCGCTCCCTCCGCCGGCCGTCAGGCCGAAAAAAAACAACCGCCTTTTTCAAAAGCGATTGCACAAAGAAACAAAAGGAATAGAAACAAAATACCCGCAAAGCAACGACCGCAGCGTCGATTTGCCCATTTTGCTCCACCTCCCTTGTATCCTGACTTATGGTAACAGAAAGCGCAGAAAATTGCAAGGGAAATTTATCGCGACGGCGCAAATTTTGGAAAGCGGGAGCATTTTATGGAGCTCAGGAGCCGGCCGCGATCTGGCGCGGCGATGGGTCCGCACACATTGCGAAAGCCCGGGCTGCTGGACGCAGTCCGGGCCGGGTCCGTCTTGTTTAATGGAAAGCTATCGCTTATTTCAGGGAGTTGCGGTACTGCTCCGCAGCGTCCAGCATCTCTCCGGCGCTTTTCAAAAGGGTGTCCGTGATATGGACGCCGCCGGTGATGCGGGCCAGCTCCGCCTGACGCTGGGCGCGGTCAAGCTGGAGCACCTTCGTATAAGTACGGCCCTCCGACGCGCCCTTTTCCACGGAAAAATGAACGTCTGCCATGGCGGCGATCTGGGGCAGGTGGGTCACGCAGAGCACCTGCTTTCTGCGGGAAACCTGGGCCATCTTCTCGCCCACCTTCTGGGCCGCGCGGCCGGAAACACCGGTATCCACCTCGTCAAATACCAGCGTCCCCACCTGGTCCGTTTCCGCCAGCACATTTTTCAGCGCCAGCATGATGCGGGCAAGCTCGCCACCGGAGGCGATCTTGTGGATAGGGCGCAGCTCCTCGCCTTCGTTGGCAGACATCAAAAAGCGCACCCGCTCTTTTCCGTCCCGGTCCAGGGGTTTTTCCTCAAAAGAGATCTCAAAGCGCACCTTGTTCATGTCCAAGTCGCGCAGCTCCGCAAGGATGCGCTGCTGTAACTCCCGGGCTGCCGCCCTGCGGGCGGCGGACAGGCGTCCTGCTTCCGCTTCCGCTTCTTTTTCCGCAGACCGGTATTTTTTCTCCAAATGCTGGATCGTATCGCCGGCGTATTGGATCTCGTCCAGTTCCTTTTTTGCCCGCTCATAGTAAGCCAGCATATCGCCCACCGTCGGCCCGTATTTCTTTTTCAAGCGATACAGCTGGTCCAAACGGCCTTCCAGATCGTCCAGCTCCGTGGGGGAAAAATCAAAGCGGTCCTTCAGGTCCCGCACGGTCTCGGCAATGTCGTACAGCTCATGACGCACGTTGGTCAGCCGCTCCGTCAGCTCCAAAAACGTATCCCCCAGCTGGCGCGCGCCCATCAGGATGTTTTCCGCGTCCATGATCTGGGACACCGCGCCGTTGCTGTCCTCGCTGCCATTGAGACAGTAGTCCGCGCCTTCCACGGCGGAAATATATTTTTCGCTGTTGCGCAGCAAACTGCGCCGCTCCAGCAGCGCCTCCTCCTCGCCGTCCTTTAACCGGGCGCGCTCCAGCTCCTCCGTCTCCCGCCGGAGCATTTCGATCCGGCGTTCCCGTTCCGCTTCATCCATCTGAAGGCCGTCGATCTCTTTGCGGATCGCGCGCAGCGCCTCATACGCCGCACTGTACGACACCTGTTCCGCACCGGTCTTTCCAAAGCTGTCAAGATAATGGATATGCTGGGTCTCGTCCAAAAGCTGCTGGCCGTCGTGCTGGCCGTGGATATTCAACAGCCCCATCCCCACCTGCCGCAGTTGGGCGGCGGTACAGGGGCGGCCGTTGACGCGGCAGACGGACCTGCCATCGGCCTGGATCTCCCGCTGGAGCAAGAGCATCCCGTCTTCATCCAAGGTCAGGCCCTGCTCTGCCAACGCAGGCAGGTCCTCCGGCACATCCGCAAACATGGCGCTGACGCTGGCTTTGCTCTCGCCGGTACGCACCAGTTCCCTGGAAACGCGCTGGCCAAGCACCGCGCCCATGGCGTCGATAATGATGGATTTGCCCGCACCGGTTTCGCCCGTCAGGGCGTTAAACCCCGCCTGAAACGTAATATCCGCTTTTTCGATCACCGCGATATTTTCAATATGCAGAAGCATCAGCATGGGCAGGTCCCCCTTTCCGTCATTCGACCATCTTACGGATATCCTCACAAAAATCCAATGCGCTTTCATTGTCGCGCATGATCAACAGGACCGTATCGTCTCCTGCCAGGGAACCAACCAATACGCCGATATCCATATGATCGATGGCTGCACAGGCCGCCGATGCCAAGCCGGCCATGGTTTTCAGTACCACGATATTTTGGGCGCAGTCATAACTGATGACGCTTTCCCGAAAGATCGTGCGCAGTTTTTCCGTATTGCCGATCGTCGCTTTGCGGACGGAAACGACATAGTGGTACCGTCCCCGCCGCGTCTGCTCCTTGACCAGATGGAGCTCCTTGATGTCCCTGGAGATCGTCGCCTGGGTGACGTTCATCCCAGACTGCTTCAATGCCTCCAAAAGCTGTTCCTGGGTCTCGATCGGCTCTGCCGCAATGATCTCCAGGATTTTTTCCTGCCGTTTCGTTTTCATATCTTTTTCTCCCGGTCCGCCATTTTTGCACATAGTATTTCATAAAAGCTGCGGTTCTTTAACCGGATCAGTTCCGTCACATATTTCGATCTTCGCACGACCACATGATCCTCCGGGCTGATGGGAAAGGCTTTGCTGCCGTCACAGGAGAGGTAGACCTTTTTGTTCCCGTGGCTGACCGAGCGCGCCTCGATGACCTGTTCCGGCCCCAGCACATAGGGCGAGGACATCAGGGAATGGGCACACAGGGGCGTGATCAGCAGGTTTTGCGCCGTTGGATCGACAATCGGACCGCCTGCGGCCAGGGAATATGCCGTAGAGCCGGTGGGCGTGGCAATAATCATCCCGTCGCCGCCCAGGCGGATAAACTCCTTCTGATTCAAATACAGCTGCAGCTGGATCACGCGGGCAACGCCGCCCTTGGCGATCACGGCGTCGTTGAGCGCGATAGCGGAATAGATCTGCTTTTCCCCGCGAAACACGCGCACATCCAGCATCATCCGCGCTTCTTTTTTCAAACGCGGTTCCTTTAATTTTTTCAACAGCGCAAGGTCCGTGCTTTCCAGCTCCGCCATATAACCCAGATTGCCCAGATTGATGCCGAGGACCGGCAGACGGCGGGTGGCCGCGATCTTCGCCAGATGGAGGATGCTCCCGTCGCCGCCAAAGGCGATCATGGCGTCCGCGCCTTTGACTGCCGTCTTCATGGGCAGATACTCTATCCCTTCGGGCAACTCCCCGGCATCTCCCGGAAAGGGCAGGCTGACCGCCCCTTCGATCCCCAGCTCCCGCAGTTGGGCAAACACCTTTTTTGTGACCTGAAGCTGATGGTCCCGATAGAGATTGGGACATAAAACAACCTTTTTCATCGTTTATCCCTTCAAGGACGCATGGGCGCCGTCCACAACGGCCTGCAGATCGACCGGCTCTGAGCGGCCTGCGCCCTTTTCCAAAAAAACTAAGTACTCAATATTTCCTTCCTGGCCGGTAATGGGGGAATAAGTAATGCCCAGCACGGAAAAATCCGTTTCCCGCGCATGGTTCAAATACTGCTCCAGCACCATCAAATGGACCTTGGGGTCGCGCACGACGCCCTTCTTCCCCACCAGTTCACGGCCCGCTTCAAACTGCGGTTTAATGAGACTGACCACTTGTCCCTTTTCCTTTAAAACGCCGTGGACCGCTGGAAGGATCAAGCGAAGGGAGATAAAGGAGACGTCGATGGAGGCAAAGTCCAGCGCGTCGGGGATCTGTTCCCGGTCGAGATACCTGGCGTTGGTCCGCTCCAGCACAACGACGCGTTCGTCGCTGCGCAGCTTCCACGCAAGCTCTCCATACCCCACATCCACCGCGTAGACCTTTTTTGCGCCGTTTTGCAGCATACAGTCGGTAAAACCGCCGGTCGACGCACCGATGTCCGCGGTGATCTTTCCGTTCAGATCGATGGGAAAGGCTTCCATCGCCTTTTCCAGCTTCAGGCCGCCGCGGCCCACATAGCGCAGCGTCTGGCCGCGTACTTCCAGGGGCAGGGATTCCTCGACCAGCATACCGGACTTGTCCATGCGCCGGTCCCCGGAAAAGATCTGTCCGGCCATGATCAGCGCCTGGGCTTTTTGGCGGCTCTCTGTCAGGCCCCGCTCTGTGACCAGCACATCCAGTCGTTTTTTCGCCATAAAGCAACGCTCTCCTTCTGTCGCGCCTGCCCTGGGGCAAACGTTATTTCCGTTTGAAAATGTGGATCACCCTGGCGGTGGTATGGACGACCTGGATGCTGTTGCTGATCGCAATCTTTTTCCCGACAGCCTTTCCGCCGATGGTCAGACCGGATACCAGCGCAGAGATCAGAACGGAGATGGCCATGGAATCCAAATCAAAGGAAGTGCACAAGCGTGTGACGATCACCGCTGCGGTGGAACCGCTGACGATGCCGGAAATATCGCCCACCACATCGTTGCAGACACTGCTCACTTTTTCCGCATTGCGCAGCAGCTGCAGGGCGCAGGACGCGCTCTTTTCTCCGTGGGCCGCCATGGAATGGAACGGGCGCTCGCCGGCGGACATCACGGCCACGCCAATCACGTCAAACAGGATACCCACAAAAATAAACGCGGCCAAAAGCAAAAACGCAATGATATAGCCCGCGCCGTTGAGCACGTTGGAGGATACCAGGCTGAATACCGCCGAGATCGCGATCGACATAACAAAGATCTTTGGTATCCAGTAGTCGCGTTTTTTTCCCTTTGCCGCCGTCTGCTTTTTTGCTTTTCCGGCCTTTTGGCTGTCCACCGAAGAAAACCTCCTAAACTCCACATTCAAATGCAGGAACAGCGCAGAGCAAGACCCTGCGCCTTCCATACGGTGCGGCGTAAACGCCGCAGCTCATAAAAAAACTAAACAGACGGCAGCGCCAGAAGTAAATCTTACGGCTTAGGTACGGGTAGGATTTCCCCGCAGAGCACCTCACGTTTCCGTTCGGCGGTTCCCCTTTCAGCTCCACGTCAATACGTTGCCGATATTGCTACCCGACTGCCACTTAGTCCGCACTGCAATCCTTCTAACGCCCAATCAAGA
>CANSLL010000096.1 GCA_947647695.1 uncultured Clostridia bacterium
CCACGCCCGTCTTGAATGCCTCCATTTCCTTTGTCGGAACATCCACCATCAGACGGTTGGAGGCAGCACACAGCAGGATCACCTGCTTATGCAGCGGCATGGGGTTATACAGCGGCTGCTTGAGCAGATCCACCAGGGACCGGCCGTAATCCAGCATGTTCTTGGTCGCCTCGTCCAGATCGGAAGAGAACTGGGTGAACGCCTCCATCTCGCGGTACTGCGCCATATCGATACGCAGCGTACCTGCCACAGACTTCATCGCCTTGGTCTGGGCCTTGCCGCCCACGCGGGATACGGACAGGCCCACGTTGACCGCCGGACGGATACCGGAGTGGAACAGGTCCGTCTCCAGGAAAATCTGGCCGTCGGTAATGGAGATGACGTTGGTGGGGATGTAAGCCGAAACGTCGCCGGCCTGGGTCTCGATGATGGGCAAGGCCGTCATGGAACCGCCGCCGTAGGCTGCGTCGCGCCGGCAGGCGCGCTCTAAGAGTCTGGAATGGAGATAGAACACGTCGCCGGGGTATGCCTCACGCCCTGGCGGACGGTGCAGCAGCAGGGAAATGGCGCGGTACGCCTGGGCCTGCTTGGAAAGATCGTCGTAGACGATCAGCACGTCCTTGCCCTCGTCCATAAAGTGCTCGCCGATGGCGGCGCCGGTGTAGGGCGCGATATACTGCAAGGGCGCAGAGTCGGACGCCGTCGCGGTGACGACGATGGAATAATCCATCGCGCCATATCTCGTCAGGGTGCTGACGATCTTCGCTACGGTAGACGCCTTCTGGCCGATGGCAACGTAGATGCAGATCACGTCCTGGCCCTTCTGGTTCAGGATGGTGTCCACCGCCACGGAGGTTTTACCTGTCTGACGGTCGCCGATGATCAACTCGCGCTGGCCGCGGCCGATGGGGAACATGGAGTCGATGGCCAGGATACCAGTCATCAGCGGGACGCTGACTTCCTTTCTTGTAATGACGCCGGGCGCCTTGTATTCCACAGGACGGTAGTCGTCCGCCTCAATGGCGCCTTTGCCGTCGATGGGCAGGCCCAGCGCGTCCACCACGCGTCCGAGCATTTTATCGCCCACGGCCACGCCGGCGTCCTTGCCGGTGCACTTGACGGCGGAACCCTCGGCCAGGCCGTCCTGGGTGCCGAACAGCACACAGCCCACGGTCTTCTGCTCCAGGTTCAGCACCATGCCCTGGGTGCCGTTTTCAAATTCGAGAAGTTCGCCGTAGCGCGCGTGCTGCAGGCCGTAGATGGTGGCGATACCGTCGCCGATGGAGAGGATCTTGCCGACCTCTTCGGTCTTTGCGGCGCTGTCGTAATTCTCGATCTCACTTTTCAATACAGAAATGATTTTCTGCGAATCGACTTTGCTCATTCTTTCACCTCACTGCAAAATGACGCTGCATTTTGTGGATGGCGGTGCGGAGGCTCTTGTCGAGCACACTGTCGCCCACGGCGAGGACGAACCCGCCCACCAGGGAGGGGTCCTCCGTAAGCGTCAGCTCCACGCCAGTCTTGCCGTAATCGCGGCAGATCCGGGCCTTGAGCTTTTCCACTTGCGCGTCATCGGGTTTTGTCACATACGAGAACGTGGCGCGGATGATGTTTTTGCCCTCCAGCACCAGATCGTCATATGCGTTTATCATATCGCCCCACAGGGCAATATCGCCGTTGTCGCTCATAACCTTGACGAAATTGCACACCGCCGCCGGGAACAGCTGGTCGATCACGCGGTGCTTTTCTCCGCGGCCGACGAAGGGGTTTTCCAGCGCCGCGTACAGCGCCGGATCCTCCAGCAGCGCGCGCATCGTCTCAATATCCTCTCCGGCAACGGCCATATCCATCAGGACTTTTGCGTAGTTATCCGCAACGACTGTCATTTACCATCCCCCGCTTCCGCCAAAAACGCGTCGAGCATAGACTGATTGGTCTTTGCGTCAACAGTGGTTCCGAGAAGCTTGGATGCAGCGGCCAGCGCCACGGCGGCCAGCTCCGACTGGGCGTCCTTCATGATCTTCTCCCGGTCGGCCTCAGCGTTGGCGTTGGCCTGCTGGACGATCTGCGCCGCGTCGGCGTTCGCCTTGTCGATGATCTGGTTATACTGTGCCTGCGCACGGTCCTTTGCCTCAGAGACGATCTGGAAGGATTCCTGCTTGGCGTCTTTGAGGGAGTTCTCGTACTGCGCCTTCAGCGCCGCGGCGTCGGAATTTGCCTTGTCGGCATCATCCAGAGAGCTTTGGATCATCGCTTTGCGCTTTTCGATCATGCCGAGGACCGGCTTGAACAGAAAAATGCGCAGCAGTACGAACAGGATCAGCAGGTCGACAACAGTCCAGATGATATGCATATCAATATGCAGCATAATTACTGTTGCCTCCAATCAAAAGTGATGTAAGTTTGTTGTCTCCTTTGAGTTGAGGCAATCACAGCATGATGATGATCATCAGGCCGATGACCAGGCCGTAAATTGCGGTGGCTTCCGCCAGAGCGCAGCCCAGGATCAGCGCGGAAGTGATCTTACCGGAAGCCTCGGGCTGACGGGCGATGCCCTCCACAGCCTTGGAAGTAGCCAAACCAATACCAATACCTGCACCTGCGCCGGTCAAAGCGGCGATACCTGCACCAATAGCAATCATAATAATTTACCTCCTGAAATTTGTTTGATTCAAAAAATAAAATAAAAAACTGTGTTTTTTGCCCTCTTCGGGGCTTTTCCTTACTCAATTGCTTCCTGTATGTACAATGATGTCAGGAATACAAAGACGTAAGCCTGCAGCAGGCCGTCGAAAATATCGAAGTACATGCTGCACGCCAGCGGGAACACCACCGGGACCACGATCTTCACCAGTTCCATAATGATGAACGCGCCCAAGACGTTGCCGAACAGTCGCATACAAAGCGACAGCGGTTTGATCGCCAGCTCAAGGACATTCAGCGGCGTGACGATAGCCACCGGCTGGGAAAAGCTCTTCAGCCAGCCGCCCACGCCGCGCTGCCGGATGCTGGCATACTGCACCAGAACGATGCTCATCAGCGCCAGCCCCAAGGTGACGTTCAGGTCCTTGGTCGGCGGCGTGAAACCGAACAGGCCGATCACGTTGGCCACACCCAGATAGATCATCACCGTCAGCAGATATGGAATATAACGCTTGCCGTGCTCACCCAAAATGCCATAGAGCATATTGTACAGCGTGCCGACGCCCGTTTCGACAAGTACCTGGCGTTTCTTCTTCGGCACGACCTCCATACCACGGGTAAGCCAGATGGAGACCAGGACCAGGAACACCATGATGCCCCAAGTAGTGTATACGCCTTGGGGAATCGTAAGCGGACCGATGGTAATCGCATGGTTCATGTATTGCAGATTCTGGCTGATTTCTTCTGAGATTCCCCCCATTCCATTCTCACCTCCCTCATTTTGCTCGGATCGCTCCGATTGGTTTCTGTCCGCCTAAGATGGGCAGACAGCCGCGAGTGACAAACAAAGGATACCACAACACTTTTCTCGCGTCCCTCAATCGGAGTGCAAATCATAAAGTATTTCAGCTATCCTTCATTTGGTTGTGGCAATTCGCGCCCTTTTGTCTGAAAAACCGCACGCAGCCAGTCCTTCCGGCCATGGTGCGGCGCGCGTTTCGCCGTATAAAATTACAGTCTTTATTATACACCTGCCCACCAGAAAATCAAGAAGAATCCTGCCTGGATTTGGATATTTCGCCATTACGCTGTCAAAATCAGTCAAAATTTCGTTAATTTTTTAACACAATGATCCTGATCCCCCTTTTTTCCCATTTGCCGGTTATTTTCCCGGAACAGGGACATACTGTGTTTATTCCGATTCCTCATTTTGGAGGTGTTCCATGGCACAGCAACAAACGACCTGCCTGCCCAATCCGCCGGCAGTTCTGTCCTTCGCCAACGCCGGAGGGAAATACGAAGGGGACGGACCCCTGGCCGCCTGGTTCGACTGGCTGGAGACGGACCCGTTTTTCGGCGAACCGTCCTTTGAAAAAGCAGAGTCCGCCCTACAGCAATATGCCCTGCGCAAAGCCTTAGAAAAGGCCGGCCTTCAGGACACGGATCTGGACTGCGTCTTCGGCGGCGACCTGCTGAACCAGTGCATCGGCACAGGCTACGCCATGCGCAATTTCTCTGTGCCCTTTTATGGCCTCTACGGCGCATGTTCCACCATGGGGGAAAGTCTGTCCCTGGCGGCGCTGCTCATCAGCGCGGGCTATCTGACCTGCGCCGCCGCCCTGACCTCTTCCCATTTTTGCAGCGCAGAGCGCCAGTACCGGATGCCCCTGCCCTACGGCAGCCAGCGCTGTCCCACGGCCCAGTGGACTGCCACCGCCGCGGGCTGCACCATTTTAACAGCGGGCGGCGGGGACGCCCAGGGGCCGTATATCACCCACGTCACCCGCGGGCGGGTGGTGGACAAGGGGATCACCGACGCGAACAATATGGGCGCAGCCATGGCTCCCGCCGCCCTGGACAGCCTTCTGGCCTTCTTCCGGGATACCGGCGCGTCCCCCGGCGATTTTGACCGCATCATCACCGGCGACCTGGGCAAGCTGGGCAGTCAGATCTTAGTAGACCTGGCGGGCCGGGCCGGACTGGATATCGCCAGTAAGCACAGCGACTGCGGTCTGTTATTGTATGACCTGGACCGCCAGGATATGCACTGCGGCGGCTCCGGCTGCGGGTGCAGCGCCGCGGTACTCAACGGCTATCTGCTCACCGCCCTGCGCCAGGGGGAGTTCCGGCGCATCCTGTTCGCCCCCACAGGGGCGCTGCTCTCCCCTACGGCCACGTTCCAGGGCGAGAGCATCCCCGGCATCTGCCACGTTTTGTGCATCGCAAAGGACAAGGAGTGATCGTTTTATGGAGTATCTCAACGCCTTTCTCTGCGGCGGCATCCTGTGCGCCATCGGCCAGATTTTCATCGACAAGACCAAGCTGACGCCCGCCCGCATCTTGACCGGCTATGTGGTCGCCGGCGTCATCCTCGGCGCCGTGGGCCTGTACGAACCGGTCGCCGACTGGGGCGGCGCAGGGGCCACCGTTCCCTTGACGGGCTTTGGCTACAACCTCGCCAAGGGCGTCAAAATGGCCGTGGCCCAGCACGGCTGGACCGGTGTGCTCACCGGCGGCCTGACCGCCGCCGCGGGCGGACTTTCCGCCGCCATGCTGTTCGCCTTCCTTGCCGCTTTGATCTTCAAGCCCGGCGACAAACGGTGACTTTCCCCCTTGACAAAGGAAAATGCCGGACTATAATAACTGGTAACGCATACACCCCCAGGGGGTATTCTGCGTGCCAGTTATTTTAGCATCTGAAATGTGGTGAATGCTGATGAAACAAAAATTTGACGTGACGGGCATGACCTGCGGCGCGTGCGTGGCCCATGTGGAAAAGGCCGTGTCCAAACTGGACGGCGTGACGGACGTCTCCGTCAGTTTGATGACCAACAGTATGCAGGTAGACTACGACAGCGCCGCGGTGGACGCCGCGTCCATCGCCGCCGCCGTGGCCAACGCGGGCTATGGAGCAAGCCCCGCGGGGGCAAAACCGTCCGCTGCCTCCTCCGCTGCGGACACGCCCCGCAGCCGCGCCCGGGAGGAACTGCGTCTGATGAAGCGCCGGCTGATCTGGTCCTTTGTGTTCCTGATCCCGCTGTTTTACATTTCCATGGGCCATATGATGGGCCTGCCCCTGCCGCCCTTCCTCACGGGCCACGGCAACCTCCTTGTCTTCGCCCTGGCCCAGCTGCTGCTCACGGCCCCGATCCTGTATATCAACGACCACTATTATAAAACGGGCTTCAAGGCCCTCCTCCACCGGGCGCCGAATATGGACTCCCTGGTGGCCGTCGGCTCCGCCGCCGCGGTGGCCTACAGCCTGTTCGTCCTGTTCCAGCTCTCCTACGGCTTCGGACACGGGGACATGGCCCTGGTGGACCAGTACCACATGAATCTCTATTTCGAGTCCGCCGGCATGATCCTCACCCTGATCTCCGTGGGCAAATTTTTAGAGACCCGCTCCCGCGGAAAAACCTCCGCCGCCATCGAAAAGCTCGTGGACCTGGCTCCCAAGACCGCCAACGTCCTCCGGGACGGCGTGGAAGTCTCCGTCCCCGTGGAAGAGGTGCTCCTGGGGGACCGCATCCGCGTGCGCCCCGGCGAGCGCATCGGCGTGGACGGCGTGATCGTGGAGGGCGCGTCCTCGGTGGACGAGTCGGCCCTGACCGGCGAGAGTATCCCCGCGGACAAATCCGTGGGCGATCCGGTCATCGCCGCGTCCATCAACAAATCCGGGTCCTTCGTTTTTGAAGCCACCCGTGTGGGCGAAGACACGACCCTGGCCCAGATCATCCGCCTGGTGGAGGACGCCGCGTCGTCCAAGGCCCCCATCGCCCGCCTGGCAGACAAGATCGCCGGGGTCTTCGTGCCCGTGGTCATGACCATCGCCGCCGTGACCTTCCTGGTCTGGCTCCTGACCGGCGCGGACTTCGCCTTTGCCCTGACCTCCGGCGTGGCGGTGCTCGTCATCTCCTGCCCCTGCGCTCTGGGACTGGCCACGCCCGTGGCCATCATGGCCGCCACGGGCAAGGGCGCGGAAGGCGGCATCCTCATCAAATCCGCCGCAGCCCTGGAGACGCTCCACCACATCGACGCCGTGGTGCTGGACAAGACCGGCACCATCACCGAGGGACGGCCCGCCGTCACGGACGTGCTCCCGGCCCCCGGCGTGGACGAAACGGAACTGCTCACCCTGGCCGCGTGCCTGGAAGGGCCGTCGGAGCACCCCCTGGCGGCGGCCATCTCCGAGGAAGCCGCCCGCCGGAAGTTAGCCGTCCCCTCCGCGGACGCCTTCACCGCCGTTCACGGGCGGGGCGTCCAGGGAGAACTCTCCGGCGCGGTGTGCTTTGGCGGCAACCGGGCCATGATGGACGAGCGCGGCGTGGACGTGTCGCCCCTGCTGGACCGGGCGGAGCAGCTGGCGGCGGAGGGCAAGACGCCGTTGTTTTTCGCTCGGGAAAAGACGTTCCTTGGCCTGATCGCCGCCGCGGACACGCCGAAGGCCTCCAGCGCCGCCGCCGTTGACGCCTTCCGCGCTTTGGGCATCGACGTGGTGATGCTCACCGGCGACAACCGGCGCACCGCCGAAGCCATCGGCCGGACGCTCCACATCCACAAGATTGTCGCCGAGGTGCTCCCCCAGGACAAGGAGCGGTGTGTGGCGGACCTGCAAGCCCAGGGCAAGCGGGTGGCCATGGTGGGCGACGGCATCAACGACGCGCCCGCCCTGGCCCGGGCCGACGTGGGCCTCGCCATCGGCGCGGGGACGGACGTGGCCATCGAGTCGGCGGACGTGGTGCTGATGAAGAGCGACCTGCGGGACGCGGCGGCGGCGGTGGAGCTGTCCCGGGCGGCCATGCGCAACATCCGGGAAAACCTCTTCTGGGCCTTTTTCTATAACGCCCTGGGCATTCCCCTGGCGGCGGGTGTGTTTTTCCCGTGGCTAGGCTGGCAGCTGGACCCCATGTTCGCCGCCGCGGCCATGAGCCTGTCCTCCTTCTGCGTGGTGACAAACGCACTGCGCCTGCGGCTGTTCCGGCCCAAACACATCGTTTATGACCCTGCGCCGGAGGCGGCGCAGGAAACCATAAAAGCAACACAGGAAGAAACGAAAGGAAGGATCGCTATGAACACCGCAACAAAAACCGTCTCCATCGAGGGCATGATGTGCCAGCACTGCGTGGCCCATGTGGACAAGGCGCTGCGCGCCGTCCCCGGCGTACAGGACGTGGCCGTCAGTCTGGAAAACAAAAACGCCGTGGTGACCGTCGCCCCGGAGGTGACGGACGAGGCGCTGCGCGGCGCCGTAACGGGCGCGGACTACGAGGTCACGGGTATCGCATGAAGGCGGACAAAAAACAGGTCGGACGGATGCTGAAAACGGTTCGGGGGCAGATCGACGGCATCCTGAACATGATCGAGGAGGACCGCTACTGCATCGATATCTCCAATCAGATCATGGCGTCCCAATCCCTGCTGGGCCGGGCCAACGCCGAGGTGCTCAAGGCCCATCTGTCCCACTGCGTCCGGGAGGCCATCGAGACGGGCGAGGGGGAGGAAAAGTTAGAGGAGATCTCGGCCCTGCTGGAAAAGCTGCTGAAAAAGTGAGCAAGTGGACAGAACGGGAAAAAATGAGTTGATGGTAGGTACTTTACCGAATGTAGCTGATTTTATTCGCGA
>CANSLL010000097.1 GCA_947647695.1 uncultured Clostridia bacterium
TAATACTTTGACGCTTAAAAAGGAAGCGTCTGCTTTTTCATGTTTTTTTCGCGCGGTCTGCGCTGAGGACCGCGTAAAATACAATTAGTGTAGAAGACAGTAAAAGAAGATAAAAGGAGTAGTTGTGATGAAAAACAGAGTCTTTACATCTGAATCCGTAACGGAGGGGCATCCCGATAAGATCTGCGACCAGATCTCCGACGCCGTTCTGGACGCGATCATGGCTCAGGACCCCATGGGCCGTGTGGCCTGCGAAACCACAGCCACCACCGGTATGGTCATGGTCATGGGTGAGATCACCACCACGGCCAAGCTGGACATCCCCACCATTGTGCGCAACACGGTCAACCGCATCGGCTATAACGATCCCGCCTACGGCTTCGACGGCAATACCTGCGCGGTGCTGACCACGTTGGATAAGCAGAGCCCCGATATCGCCCAGGGCGTGGACAATGCCTTCGACGCCAGCGCGGACGAAAAGATCGGCGCGGGCGACCAGGGCATGATGTTCGGCTACGCCTGCGACGAGACGGCGGAGCTGATGCCGGCGCCCCTGGCCCTGTCCCACGCCCTGGCCCGCCGCCTGACCGCCGTGCGCAAGAGCGGCGAGCTGACCTGGCTGCGCCCCGACGGCAAGAGCCAGGTCACCGTGGAATATGACGACGCGGGCCACGTCCTGCGCTGCCCAGCCATCGTGGTATCCACCCAGCACAGCGCGGACATCTCCATTGAAAAGCTGCGCGAGGCCATCGTGGAGACGGTCATCAAGCCCATCATCCCCGCAAAGTATATCGACGCAAACACGAAGTTTTTTGTCAATCCCACCGGCCGCTTTGTTGTGGGCGGACCCGTGGGCGACTCCGGCCTGACCGGACGCAAGATCATCGTGGATACCTACGGCGGCGCGGCGGCCCACGGCGGCGGCTGCTTCTCCGGCAAGGACCCCACGAAGGTGGACCGCAGCGCGGCCTACATGGCCCGCTACGTTGCAAAGAACATCGTGGCGGCAGGGCTTGCGCGCAGGTGCCAGGTGGAGCTGGCCTACGCCATCGGCGTGTCCGAGCCGGTCTCCATCGTGGTGGACAGCTTCGGGACCGGCGCCGTCAGCGATAAGCAGCTCACCGCCCTGGTGGAGCGCTGCTTCGATCTGCGTCCGGGCAAGATCATCTCCTATCTGAACCTGCGCCGCCCGATCTACGAGCAGACCGCGGCCTACGGCCATTTTGGCCGTCCCGATCTGGACCTCCCCTGGGAGCATACGGATATGGCGGCTCAGCTGAAGGCTTCGCTGTAAACGATCCTACATACCCTCGCTCCGCCCGGCAGGACCGCTGGGCGGAGCGTTGCGCGCTTTTCGTAAACTTTAAGGTTCTCTTAAGACGAGGCTGCGCAATGGCGCCGGGGGGAGCGCAAGCGTGCCGGACACGCGGCTTTTGATGGGACGCGCCTTCCGTCGGGAGCAGAAGAAGACGGCGGATCGATGCGGCGGCTTTGTCCGGTTGTGCGCTTCTTTTCAGTGAAAGGAAAACGATTCCATGAAAAAAATATCAGGCGGTGGAAAAGACCGCCTCATTCAGGCGCTGCCTGGGCTGATCGTTGCGTTGTTTGTGTTGCAGCCGCTGATGGACGTATTATCGTACTGGCTGAGCACGTCCGGCATGGGCAACACCCTGTCCCTGGCGCTGCGCTTCAGCGTATTGGCGGCGGTGACGGCGGCGGGGTATCTCCTGTCGGACCGCCGGCGCGTCTACTGGGCGGCGGCGGGTATCCTGCTGGCGTTCGCCCTGTGCCATATCGCGGCGGTGCTTCAGGCGGACGCGGCGACGGCGGCAGGGGCAGGCGAGGCGACCGGCTGGCGTCCGCTGCTGGAGGATCTGGCCAATTATGTGCGCGTGGTGCAGATGCCCGTGTTCGCGCTGTGCTTTATCACCTTCCTGCGAAAAAACGAGAACAGCTACAGCGCGATCCAAAAGGGCTTTTTTGCGGCGCTGCTGGTGATCGCCGCGGTGGAGCTGCTCAGCGTCGTGACCCATACCAATCCTTATACCTACGCGAATAAATCCCTGGGTATCCTGGGGTGGTTTGCTACGACCAATGCCCAGAGTGCGATTTTGACGATGATCGTGCCGGTGGTCATTATGGGAGCGATCCGGCGGAAGGGAAAGGCGTGGCTGCCCCAGCTGGCGGTGTGTGCCTTGGGCTTTGCCATGCTGTTTTTCTTCGGCACGCGCTTGTCCTTCCTGGCCATCCTGGCCACGGCGGTGGGACTTGCCTTTACGATTTTGGTGGCGGCGCGGGAGAAAAAGCGCGTTATCGCGGTATTGCTGGTCTGCGCTGCGGTGTGCGTCGGCTGTTTCCCCTATTCCCCCATGTACCAGAACCAGCTGCGGGTGGCGCACAATGCGGTGCTCAAACAGGAGAATATCGACGCGCGGGTGGAATCGGACGGCGCCGTTGCCCGGCGGCACCATTTGGAAGGCGTCCACTATGAGCGCGCCCGTCTGGTGGGAGCGTACCATTTTTATCTTGACGGCCTGGTGGAAAAGTACGGCATCGCCCGCGTGGCGGAGCGCTACGATTACAGCACCGACGCCGCGGTCATTACCAACGCCCGCCTGGCGAAGAAAAATTTCTGCCGCATGATGATGGAGGACGCCCCGTCCCTTTCCCGCTTTTTTGGCCTGGAATTGGGAGATATGCGGTATCATGGGAAAAACTATGATCTGGAAAACGATTTTCACGGCGTCTATATGCTCTACGGCCTTGCGGGGATCGGGCTGCTGGCGCTGTTCCTGCTTTATTTCCTGGGTCTGATCCTGTGGGCGCTGGTGAAGGACGCCCGAAGGTATTACACTCTGGAGGCCGGGGCCTACGGCATCGCCCTTGTGATGGCCATGCTCCACGCCTATGCGACGGCGGGACTGCTGCGACGGCCCAACGCGTCGTTTTACCTGTCGGTCATCCTGTCGGTGATCTATTACCTGGTCAAGGTCCGCCAATCTCAGGGAAAGACAGGCCAGAGCGCTCCGGAAACGGAGGCGCAGCCATGAATGATTCATTGCAGAACGTAAGAGAAAGAGAGGATGTCTCCCCTATGACTGCAGAGGTACAGCTTCAAAATCAACAGTCAAAACTGATTCGGAATTTACCCCATTTTGTCACCGCCATCTGTGTCCTGCAGCCGTTGATGGACGTGCTGTCCTTTTGGCAGGCGGAGTTGGGCATGAGCAATACCCTCACCCTGGCGCTGCGCTTCGGCGTCCTGGCTGTGGTGGCCATGCTGGGCTTTTTCCTCTCCCGGCAGAAGAAGATCTACATCATCTCCGGCGTGATCTGTGCGGCGCTGTGGGCGGGCCACTGTATGGCCTGTATGCAAAAGGGATATCTCAGCCCTGTCAGCGATCTGATCAACTATGTGCGTGTGGTGCAGATGCCCCTGTTTGCCGTGTGCTTTATCACCTTTATGAAGCGCAATGATAAGTGTTTCGAGGGCATCAAACGGGGCTTTGTATTGAATTTTGCCATCATTTCCGTTGTGCTGGCATTGAGCGTGGCGACGGATACCTGCCGCCCGACCTATGACCTGAGCCACCTGGGCCGCATGGGCTGGTTTTCCACCAGCAACGCCCAGAGCGCCATTTTGAGTATGCTGACGCCGGTGGTCGTGTGGATGGCCTACGAGACGAAGCGCCCCTGGCTGACTTGGGCCGTCACGGCCCTTGCCTATGTGCAGCTTTATTATATCGGCACCCGCCTTGCCTTTGTGGCGATGGCGGCCACCACGCTGGGCCTGACCTTTACGTTCCTGGTGACGCGCCACATCGAGTGGAAACGCGTGGCGGCGCTGTTCGTGTGCCTGATCATTGCCGCAGGCTGTGTAAAGTACGGGCCGATGTACAAAAACAGAAACTATTATTCCGCCTATGCCGCTACCCAGCAGGGGTATATTTCCGTGGAGATGGAGGAGCTTTTGCCGGATAACCCGGAGGATCTGCCCTTTGACGAGCTGTTTGCGACCATGACGAACGCGGAAAAGCGCTATGTCCTGGCGCCGATCTACGCCTTCTACAGCAACGACCTGTGCCGCCGCTTTACGGTGAATACCGTCATTGAGGCTTATAACTATTCCTACCATGTCACGGATCTGACCCATGCGAGACGGCATAAGATCACCTATTGCAAGCTCCTTCAGCAGGAGCATCCGGCGATCAGCCGTGTTTTCGGCATGGAGCTCCAGCGCATGATCTGGAAGGATGAAAATTACGATGTGGAGAACGACTTCCACGGCGTCTATTTCCTCTTTGGCGCGGCGGGCCTGGGCCTGATGATCGCGTTCCTTGCCTATTTTGTGTTCCTGATCCTGTGGGCGCTGAAAAAGGATGCGCGGAAGTACTTTACCCCCACGGCGGGGGCCTTCGGCATCTCGCTGTGTATCGCCATCGGCAACGCCTATCTTACGGCCGGCGTGCTCCGCCGCCCCAATTCCTCCTTCTACCTCTCTGTGCTTCTGGCGGTCATATTTTATCTGGTGTGTCTGAAAAAGTATCAAAGCAGGGAGGACGCGGCGTATATCACGCCGGTGTCCGAGGAAGAACAGCCATGAGATTCAGTGTGATCGTTCCAGCATACAACGTGGGGGAGTATCTGGAAAAATGCGTCGCGTCGGTGGCGGCTCAGACCTGTCAGGACTGGGAATTGATCCTGGTGGACGACGGGAGCACCGACGGCGTCACCGGCGCGCTGTGCGACCGTCTGGCCCGGGAGCAGGGGGCGCGGGCGCGCGTCATCCATCAGGTCAACGGCGGCCTCGGCGCGGCGCGCAATGCGGGGATGGAAGCGGCCCAGGGAGAATATCTCGTGTTTGTGGACAGCGACGACTATATCGCGCCCGATCTGCTGGCCCGTCTCAGCAGCCGTATCGACGTTACCCACTGTGATCTTTACACCTTCGGCTTTCGCGTGGACAAGGGCGGGGATACCTCGGAGGTCCACTTGGACGCGCTCCCGGCGGA
Organism: uncultured Clostridia bacterium; assembly: GCA_947647695.1. Lineage (GTDB taxonomy): Bacteria > Bacillota > Clostridia > Oscillospirales > Oscillospiraceae > Pseudoscillospira. The sequence goes on from CANSLL010000097.1 coordinate 5,013, forward strand.
TGGGCCGTTTACGCTGGCGTCCTGTCCCCGTTTGCTCCTTGCCTCGCCCAATGCCTGGAACCGGATCTACCGCCGGGCGTTCCTGATCGAAAGCGGCGTGCGCTACCCCGGCCGGGTCTGGTTTGAGGACATCCGCACCACAATGAAGCTCTTTGCCCTGGCGGAGAGCATCGAAGCGGTCCAGGAGCCCTTTTACTACTACGTCGTGCGCCAGGGCTCCATCACCCGTTCGTCCAGTGCGGACCGGAACCGGGAAATTTTGGGCGCTTTTGACGATCTGCTGGCCTTTTACCGGGAGCATGATCTGCTGGAACGCTACAGCGCGGAGCTGTGTCGTCTGGCCATCGACCATATTTATCTTGCCGCCTCTGTGCGGGTGCTGCTGCTGGACCCGAAAAGCCCGCTGCTCCGGGAATTCCAGGAATATCTGGGGACTCATTTCCCGGATTATCGGGACAACGTCTATCTGGGCGAGCTGAGCCGTCTGCGGAAGCTGGCGTTCTCTCTGCTGGAGAAGCGCCGCTATGGATTGCTGCGGCTGCTGTTTCGGATCAAAGGCAACGGATGAAAGGAATCCACAACGTGAATTTGCGTGAACGAATGAATGGAAAACGCGGCGTGCTGCTGAAAAACACGCTGATGCTCTATATCCTGCAATTTTCCACCTACTTTTTCAGCTTCATCGTCGTCCCCTATGAGACCCGCGTTCTGGGGCCGGTGATCTACGGTATGGTGGGCGCGGCTGCCGCGTCCATGATCTACTTTCAAAATGTCATCGACTTTGGCTTTATTCTCTCCGGCACCGAGGATGTGGCGCTGCACCGGGAGGACAGGGGATACCTCTCCCGGCTGTTTACGGCCATCACCCTGGCGAAGGTGGCGCTGGCCCTCGTATGCGCCGCCGCGCTGATGGGCCTGTGCCAGGTGATCGGCGTCTGGGGAGACCATACGGGGTTCTATTTTCTCTATTTTCTCTCCATTTTCCTCGGCTCCCTGATGCCGGATTACCTGTACCGGGGCCTGGAACAGATGGAGGTCATCACGGTGCGGGCCGTGCTCATCAAGGCGTTTTTTACGGTGATGATCTTTGTCACGCTGCGGGATGCGTCCCAGTATTACCTGATCCCGCTGCTCAATATCATCGGCAACGGCGCGGCGTTTTTAGGAGTGTACGTCCATTTAAGGCGCAGGCTCTCCATCGGCTTTTGCAAAGTGCCCCTTTCCACTGTGGCGGCGGTGATGAAGCGCTCTTCCGTATTCTTTTTCTCCCGCATCGCCACCACGGTCTATACGGCCACAAACACGGTGGTGCTGAATATCGTCAGCGGCACCGGCGCGGTGACGGGGTACTATACCTCCGCCGATAAGCTCATCACCACGGCAAAGAGCGGGATGTCGCCCATCTCGGACAGTATGTATCCCTATATGGTCAAGAACCGGGATTTTAGGCTGGTCAAAAAAACGCTGGCGGTGTTGATGCCCCTGATCGTCCTTGGCTGCATCGTGGTGGGTGTGTTTGCCCGCCCGCTGTGCGTCTGGTTCCTGGGCGCGGAATACGGGGACGCCGCCGGAGTGCTCCGCGTCATGCTCCCTGTGGTGGTGGTCATATTACCCAGCTATATCCTGGGCTTTCCGACCCTCTCGCCCATGGGGCTTGCCAAACACGCCAATTATTCCACCATTGCCGGCTCCGTGTTTTACCTCTGCGCCATGGCGGCGCTGTTTGCCGCGGGCCAGGTGACGATGCTGCATCTGGGCGCGCTGACCTCCGCCACGGAGATCTTGATCTTCCTGTACCGCCTGGCCGTCGTCTGGCGCTATCGGGACAGGATGAAGCCGGAAGGGGAGAAAGGAGCGGACCATGAGCCTGGTGCATAAGGCGCTGACGGCGCTGCTGTGGGGGATCGGGAGCATGCTCCCGATCCAGAAGAATAAGATCGTTGTCACGAATTTTTACGGTCGCGGATACGGCGATAATCTGAAGCCCATCGTGGCGGAGCTGCTGCGCCGGGACGCAGGGCTGGATATCGTCTGGCTGACGGCGGACGCGGCGGCGGAGCGCAGCCTGCCCGACGGTGTGCGCAGCGTGGCGTATACCCCGTGGAACCGCGTGCGGGAGCTGTGTACGGCCAAGGTCTGGCTGGACAACAACCGCAAGGGCGCGCGGGTGAAAAAGGCGGGGCAGTGGTATTTGCAGACCTGGCACGGCTTTGCCCTCAAGCGGATCGAGCGGGACGCGGAGCAGACGCTGCCGGCGGGCTATGCCGCCTATGCCGCGCGGGACTCGGCCCAGACCGATCTGATCGTTTCCAACGCGGCGCTGATGACGAAGATTTATCAGGGATCGTTCTGGTACAGCGGGGAGGTCGCCTTGTACGGTTCGCCCCGCAACGATGTGTTTTTTACCCCGCAGTGCAGCTGCGCGGAGAAGGTGCGCCAGGCGCTGGGCGTGCCGGAGGGCTGTTCCCTGGCGCTGTATGCGCCTACGTTCCGTGCCGGAGAGGGCCTGGATGCCTATTGTTTGGACTATGCGCGCCTTCGCAGCGCCCTGACGGCGCGGTTCGGCGGCGTATGGGCGGTGCTGGTACGGCTCCATCCCCATGTGATGGAGAAGGCGAAGGAACTGTCCTTTGACGGCGTGACCACCTTTGACGCGACGCGGTATGACGATATGCAGGAGCTGCTGGCGGCGGCGGACGCGGTGGTCAGCGATTATTCCTCGCTGATGTTCGACTACGGTTTGACAAAGCGTCCGTGCTTTCAGTTTGCAGTGGATATCGAAGCATATCAGAAGGACCGGGATTTTTATTTCCCCCTGGAGCAGATGCCGTTCCCCTTAGCGCGGGACAATCAGGCGCTGGAGGAGGCTGTCCTGGCCTGGGACGAAGGGGCTGCTGCCCGGGCTTGGGAGGACTTTTGCCAGAGGTTCGGCATCTTTGAGGACGGAAAGGCGTCGGCGCGCTGTGCCGATTGGATACTGAAGAAAATGAAAGGAGGCGGGATCGGATGAAGCGGGTGATCACCTACGGGACGTTTGATCTGCTGCATTACGGCCATATCGAGCTGCTGCGCCGGGCCAGGGCGCTGGGCGATTATTTAGTGGTGGCCCTCTCTACGAGATCGGAAGAGCACACGTCTGAACTCCAGTCACATCACGATCTCGT
>CANSLL010000098.1 GCA_947647695.1 uncultured Clostridia bacterium
AAATCACCAAGGTGCCGATTGGGTAGACACGACGGCGGAAAACGGGTAGACGCGTCGAAAAAACCCGCTGCGGCGCAGCGGGTACCGGGCGCGTTTTGGTAGACATTTTGGTAGACCGGGTAGACATGATGTGGGAAAATTTGGAAACACACACTATCGGAACCTATTTTCAAAATCCTTTCCTTGCCCGCCATTGACTTTTTCTCTGATTTTGTTATCATATAAAAATAAGTATTTCACCGGTACACACGCCGGAATCCATACCAAAGAGGAGCCGACCCATGCTCACACTTGACAAATTCAAAGAAGCCCGCAGCGTCCTGCGCGGGGTCATCGAACCCACAGACCTCGTCTACAGCAAATACTTTTCCGACCTCTGCGGTAATCATGTTTACCTGAAACCGGAAAACCTACAGGTCACAGGCGCATACAAGATACGCGGCGCGTACTACAAAATCAGCAGCCTGACCGAAGAACAAAAGGCCCAAGGCCTGATCACCGCCTCTGCCGGTAACCACGCCCAAGGCGTCGCCTACGCAGCCAAGGTGGCCGGATGCGCCGCAACCGTGGTGATGCCCACCACGACCCCCCTGATGAAGGTCAACCGCACCAAACAGTACGGCGCGGACGTCATCCTCTACGGAAGCGTTTTTGACGATGCGGCCGATCACGCCATGGAGCTGGCCCAAAGCCGGAGCATGACTTACATCCCACCCTTTAACGATCTGGATGTGGCCTGCGGCCAAGGCACCATCGCTTATGAAATTTTCCAGTCCCTGCCGGATGTGGACATCATCCTTGTTCCCATCGGCGGCGGCGGACTGGCGGCAGGCGTGTCCACTCTGGCCAAGCTCCTGAACCCCAATGTGCGCGTTATCGGTGTGGAACCCACGGGCGCCGCATCTATGAAAGCCTCCGCAGAAGCCGGACACATCGTCACATTGCCCTCTGCTGTGACCATCGCAGACGGCGTTGCCGTGCGCACGCCGGGCGATCTGGTGTTCCCCTACGTCCGGGAAAACGTGGACGAGTTCCTCACCATCGAGGACGACGAACTGGTGGACGCGTTCCTGGACATCATGGAAAACCACAAGATGATCGTGGAAAACGCCGGCTTGCTTTCCGTAGCCGCATTGCGCCATCTGGACTGCCAGGGCAAAAACGCCGTTTCCATCCTCTCCGGCGGGAACATGGACGTAATCACCATGGCCAGCCTGGTGCAGTACGGCCTGATCAACCGCGGGCGGGTGTTTACCTTCTCCGTCATGCTCCCGGACCGCCCCGGCGAGCTGCTCCATGTCGCCGAAATCGTGGCAAAGCAAAAAGGAAATATCATCAAACTGGAGCACAACCAGTTCGTCAGCATCAACCGTCTGAGCAAGGTGGAACTGCGGGTGACGCTGGAGGCCTTCGGCCTGGAGCACAAAGCCGCCATCCTCCAGGCCTTGCAGAACGAGGGTTACGACGCCCAAAGCGTGGATTCCACCAGCATTTACAGCTGAACCGTAATGAATCAAAAGGGTACAGCTTATGAAAAACGTTTTACCCCCTGTTTTTGAACTCTCCGCCGCCCGGCTCAAGGCCATGCTCACCGCCTGGGTGACCCCGGAGCTTCCCGGTTTTACCCACAATGGCGCATACCTTTGGTATGGGCCGTGGGAGGATCACTGCCGCAGGGTGATCCAGGTCTACCCCCTTAAAGGAGCCTCCGCCATTTTCCAGTGGGGCCTGTGCTTTGACTTCCTGCCGGTCTTTGACGGAAGCGGACGCCTGCGGTATCAGCGCACGGACCGGTCTGTGGGGCTGCACCTGTTCTGCTGGCCGCCAAATCATTGGACACAGGCTCCGGCGCAGCCTCCGGCCTGCCGCTTCAGCCGTTTTGGCCGGGACCCGGACGATATAAAAGCCCAGCTCCTCCGCGCCTTTTATGAGGCGCAGACACTTTTCGTTCCATGGTTTCAAAGCTGCCGCGGCTTGTCCGGCGCTTTGACCGAGGCCCGGCACCAGCGCACGGACCCAGCCTGCCGTTACAACTGGCCCAGTCCTGATTATGTGGCCGCTTTCCTTTTCGCGGCCAATGGCAACGCCTCAGCGGGTGCGAATACGTTAGCGGAATTCTGGACCCGGCACGGCAGGAGCTTTCCTCCGTCCCTTTATGACAAGCTCCAGGCCAAGCTGACGGAATGCGCCGCTTTTTTGCCATAAACCACACAGGGAACGGACTTGTTCCGTCCGTTCCCTGATTTATCTGATGCGGCACGCCGGGCGGCACGGCCGGGGCCGGAAGCTGCGCACGTTAGAATGGTTTGACGCCGCACCTGCCCGGCGGGTTCGCCGCGCAATTTATCTTATGCCCCGCCGGAGGCAGTGGTTCCATCCAGACATGCTCCCATTTGCGCCCATACCGCCTGCCGGGCAATGCGCGGGACAACCGGAGCACGCTCTTTTCCGCCATACCTTTTTCAAAAAGAACATACCCCGCCCCTTTGGGGCGGCAGAAAGGAGTCTTTTCCCGATGATCAAGATCGCCCCTTCTATTTTATCCGCCGACTTTGCCAATCTCCAGCGCGACATCGAGCGCATTTCCAGCGCCGATTACGTTCATGTGGACGTGATGGATGGTTTGTTTGTGCCGAACATCTCCATCGGCATCCCCGTTGTCCAGGCGATCCGCCCCGTGACGGACCTGCCCCTGGACGTCCATCTGATGATCGCCCAGCCCGCGCGCTACGTCGAGCGCTTTTGCGATGCTGGAGCCGATATCGTCACCTGTCATGTGGAAGCCGATCTGGAAGAAAACATCCACAAGGCCCTGCAGCTGATCCACGCCAAGGGCAGGCGGGCTGGTATCGTCGTCAAACCGGCCACGTCGGAGACGGCCCTGCTTCCGTTTTTGCAGGAGGTGGACATGGTGCTGGTCATGACCGTGGAGCCGGGCTTCGGCGGCCAGAAGTTCATGGCCGATATGATGCCCAAGGTCCGCGCCATCCGCGCCCTGCTCGACGAGCAGAACCCCTCCTGCGACTTAGAGGTGGACGGCGGCATCGACCCGGAAACAGCACCCACTGCCATCGGCGCCGGCGCAAACGTCCTGGTGGCAGGCAGCGCGGTGTATGGCGCCGCAGACATCCCCGGCCGCATCGCGGCTCTGCGCTGCGGGAAATAACAAATCAATCCTGAAAGCAAGGAGAACAGGCCCATGGAATATTTTCCCGCACCCTTGGAAAAACTGGTGGAACAGTTCGGCAGGCTGCCCGGCATCGGCAGCAAGAGCGCCCAGCGGCTGGCCTTTTATGTGCTGAGCCTGCCCGACAGCGAAGCGGAAGCGTTTGCCGCCGCGATTCTTGACGCCAAGAAAAATGTCACCTGCTGCCCGGTATGCCAAAACCTGACCGCCGGGGGCATATGCTCCATCTGCGCCTCCCAGAAACGGGACGGCTCCATGATCTGCGTGGTGGCAGACCCGCGGGATGTAATCGCCATCGAGCGCGCCCGGGAGTTCCACGGGCGCTACCATGTGCTCCACGGCGTCATTTCGCCCATGAACCACATCGGCCCCGACGATCTTCAGATCAAGTCCCTGCTGGACCGGGTGGCCCAGGGCGGTATCCAAGAGGTCATCATGGCCACAAACCCGGATACGGAAGGCGAGGCGACCGCCATGTACATCGCCCGCCTGCTCAAGCCCTTCGGCGTCCGGGTCACGCGCCTGGCCTACGGTATTCCCGTGGGCGGCCATCTGGAATTTGCCGACGACGCCACCCTCATGCGGGCGCTGGAAGGACGGCGGGAGCTGTAAACCATTTCTGCACCGGGAGGTGATCCCCTTATGCGTTTCATCGTGGAAACCATCCGGCGGGACGCGGCGCGGATCTTCGTGGCGGGCCGGACAGACGCCGGGCCTTTGCAGGGCGTCTGGTGCGGAAAAGAGGCGCCCGTTTTCGGCGGGGCGTACCATGCAGAACTGACCGTCAACGCTTGCGTCCGGCAGAAGATACCGGCGGCAAAACGGCTGCGGCCCGGCGTCCGTCTGAACGGAGACAGGGCCGTCTTTCTCGGCATCTGCGAAAGAGTGCAGGAGGGTATCTCCTTTGTGCGCTTCGACGCGGACTGGTTAGAGATGGTCGACAGCAGTATTTTCCCCGCCGCGGAAAAAGATCCGGGCAGCTTTTGCTGCTTTGCGGCAAAGGCGCAGGATATCCTGATCTATCCCTATACCTTATCATAAAAAAGCAAACGATCCGCCGCGGCGCTTCCTTCGAAGCCGCCGGGGCGGATCGTTCTGTTTTACGGGAAAACAGCGTCTCTCAAAGCATCTCTCACGCCTTGATGCGCCGTTTCGTTTTATCCTGGATGGTCTCGATATCCCGCAGCAGGTCATACATTTTGTTCTTGTTCAGCTGCTCAAACAAAAGCCCATACTCAAAGGACCCGTCCTCCTGGGGACTGACCCGCACAACCTGACAATGGTATGACGTATGCCCCGCGCCCTTGACCAGCTCAACCCGCAGCCGCAGCTTCTGCTCCATCTCATAGGCAAAGTCCGAGGCGATACAGGCGCCCCCTGTGCTGATGTTCAGCAAGCGGCACCCCTGGGGTTCATGAAGGGGCGTACCCTCGATCGCATAGATATTCGCCGGAGGCGAAAGGGGATACCGGGCGCTCTGCCTCTGGTTGCTGTGGAATACCGGCTCCAGGCTGCCGACGGTGCACTCCGTAAGGGACGATCTCATCACCACTGCCTGGAGCATCTGCGGCTCCAGCTGCCCGTCATAGCCGCGCAGCAGCACAGCGGTCCCGGCCTCTAAAATCGGAAAGCTCACCTCGCCCGCGATCCTCTCGATGGTCATCAAACCCCGGCTGCATACGGCCAATTTCCCCGAAAGGGCAACACACCTGTAATCCGCCAGCACATCCACCGGCATCTCCCGATTGAATTCAAGCGGCGCCGGCCCCATGGCTTGCGCTTCTTCCCTCTCCGGCTCCGTCTGTTCCACCGGCCGTTCCGCCGCCGCGGAAGCGGATGAGTCCTTCTTATGCAGTGATTTTAACAGCGCGCCAATACCCATTTTATCCCTCCATAACCTGCTCCGGCCCCATGCTACCGGAAAACCGGCTGCAAAAAATACACCGATGCTTTTTTGATTTCATGTAGTGTATTACGGCAGGACCGCCAGTGTCAACCCCATACGGCGAAACGGTCCCGTTCCGCGCAAAATTCGACCGGCCCGGACCAGGGGTAACTGCCTGCTTCCAAAAGAACGCCCCGGTCTGCGAAAAAAATCAAGGAAGTGGCTATGCCACTTCCTTGACGGGGCCGCATGGCTCAGCCATGCGGCTTTCGTATCACCGGGAACGTCAAACACGCTTTGAACAGGTCGCCGTCGATCTCCAGCTCAAAGGTCCCGCCCATCAACTCCGTCAGGCTCTGGGCAATGGACAGGCCCAGGCCGCTCCCCTCGGAGTTTCGGGACACGTCGCCCCGGACAAAGCGCTCCATCAGTTCATCCGGCGGGATATTCAGAGGCGCGCGGGAGACGTTCTTCGCCTGGATGATCAGCCTTGCCCCGTCTGAGACGGCGCTGAGATAGACGCGGGTACCGGGCAGCGTATACTTGCAGATATTGCTGAGAAGGTTGTCGATCACTCGCCACAGCAGCGCGCCGTCGGCGCGGATATAAACGGGCGTCTCCGGCAGGGAGAACACCGGCGTCAGATCGCTGGCACTGAGCCGTTCGCTGTACTCCCCCGTGGCCTGCTGGAGCAGCTCGCAGGCATCCACATCCGCCAGCTCCACATGGATGGCGCCTGAGGACGCCTTGGATGCCTCCACCAAATCATTGGTCAGCTTCTTCAGCCGGGCGCTCTGCCGGTCCAGCACAGCGATGTACTCCTGGACCTTGGGGTCCTCCACATGCTCCGCCTTGATCAGATCCACATAGTTGATAATGGAGGTCAGCGGCGTTTTGATATCGTGGGAAACGTTGGTAATCAGCTCGCTTTTCAGCCGCTCGCTGCGCATCTGTTCCTCCAGCGCCTCGGCCATCCCGTCGGAGATATGATTGAGATTGTTGGCGTGGTCCCGCAACAGGGGCGGCAGGCGCAACGTATTGATCCGGTACTCCAAATTCCCCCGGGACAGCTCCTCCGCCCCGGCGCGCACAGCAGAGAATTTCACCGCCCACCGGCAGGCCGCCAACAGCAGGAAGAAATTGAGGATGGCCATCAGGAAGAACATGCCCAACATATTCGATGCCGTGAACAGCAGCATGGACAAAAACTCATAGCCGATGTACAGCAGCACAAATTTCCAGCACAGGTCCAGATGGCCCAGGGCGTCGCCGCACAGGCGGACGATCCAGCCTACGATCGTATTGTGCCGGAACACATGGGCGCGCACACGCACCGTGGTGGTGATCAGCAGCAGCTCGCCCAAGGCCACACCGCAGGCAATCAGAATCCCCGCCGCGGCAATGCGGACGGATTCCTCATAACCGCTGTAAAAAACAAACTCTCCGATGATGGCATAAACACAGCAGCCCGCCAGCAGGAGCAGGAACACCACAAACTCATAAGGAATACGGTCAAACAGGCGCACCGTCACGCCCTCCCGGTCCTTCCTGCAGCCTGCGCTGCGGCAGAGGAACACGGTGAAGGTCAGCGCCAGCAGGGAACAGAATACCGCGCAGATGACATACAGCGGGAACATGTTCTGCATCTGGACATACCAGCTATATACCCCCATCAGGATATCATCCGCCGGGTAATTCTCTGCAATGCCGTACCGCACCACAAAGACGGCGGCGCTGCTGCTGACTACCGGCTCATACACGGAATTCTCACCGCTGCGCCAGTCGCCGTAGACGATCATGCTGACGGTGCCGTCCTCATGATAGTTCGTGCCGCCCGGATAATAGGCGCCGTGGCTATACACATCGTTGGTAAACAAATGGTTGCTGCCGGCGGTGGAGTAATAATGGCGGCCGTCGGGGAAATTGACCACCATCTGCCCATCGTTGACAGAGGCGTAATTGGGCGCGATCCCCAGTTCCTCAAAGGTGGCGCCCCGGTCAAAATTGCTGTAGAGCACATCCTTTCCGTCGCTGGTGAGGATCTGGAAGCGGAAATTGCACACATCCGGGGAAAACGCTTTTTCCAGCGACTCTCTCTGTGCGCTGCGGTCCTGCTGCTGGACAAAGGTCAGCGCAGACAAATCCTCCCCGCTCATGCGGTAAAGATTTACCGCAGAGATCACATGATCAAATACCACATCCCGATACGCATAGCTGCTCTCATAGCTCTGCCCCGGGATACAATCCTCCTCCGCCAGGCTGCCTGCCGCAAAAAAGCAATACGCCGCTCCCAGAGAGGACAATACCGCCAGACAATACAGCAGCAGCTTGACGCCGCTGTTGGCATAGATTTGCCTCATTCACTCACCGCCCCTTTGGACGCATCCTTTTCCATCTTGTAGCCCTGGCCCCAGACCACCTTCAAATAACGGGGATTGGCCGGGTCGATCTCGATCTTCTCCCGCAGGTGGCGGATATGGACGGCCACGGTGCTCTCGTTGCCCAGGGCCACGTCCTTCCAGACCTTTTCGTAGATCTCCGCCGAGGAAAACACCCGTCCCGGATTTTCCATCAGCAAGCGCAGGATATTGTATTCCAGCGGCGTCAGGGATACCGCCTCGCCGTCCACGGCCACGGTCTTTTCCGCGTCGTCCATCTCGATGGCGCCGATGGTGAAGCGAGACTCCTTTTTGACCATGCCGCCCAGGTTCGTATACCGCCGCAGCTGGGAGCGCACCCGGGCCACCACCTCGGCAGGATTGAAGGGTTTGGTGATATAATCGTCCGCGCCGATGTTCAGACCCAGGATCTTGTCGCTGTCCTCGCTCTTGGCCGTCAGCAGGATCACAGGGATATTATACTGCTCGCGCAGCTTGGACGTGGCGGAAATCCCGTCCATCTCCGGCATCATGATGTCCATCAGGATCAGGTGGACCTCCTGCTGCTCCACGCATTCCAGCGCTTCCCTGCCTGTGTGGGCCTCTAAAATCTGGTAGCCCTCGGCGGAAAGATAGATGCGCAGCGCCGAAACGATGTCTTTTTCATCATCGCAGATCAAAATATTGTACATAACGACCGCTCCCTCCCTTGC
>CANSLL010000099.1 GCA_947647695.1 uncultured Clostridia bacterium
AGGTCAAGGACCTGAACATCATCGTCAAGGCCGACGTCCAGGGCTCCGCCGAGGCCGTCAAGCAGTCTCTGGAAAAGCTGACCAACGACGAAGTGCGTGTGCGCGTCATCCACTCCGGCGTGGGCGCGATCAACGAAAGCGACGTGATGCTGGCCGCCACCTCCAAGGCAATCATCGTCGGCTTCAACGTCCGGCCCGACGCCGCCGCCCGGGACAGTGCCGCCCGCAGCAACGTGGATATGCGGATGTACCGCGTGATTTACGATTGCATCAACGAAATCGAGGCCGCCATGAAGGGTATGCTGGCGCCGAAATTCCGCGAGGCCGTCATCGGCCATGTGGAGGTGCGTCAGGTATACAAGGTCTCCGGCGTGGGTACCATTGCGGGCTGCTACGTCCAGGAGGGTAAGATCCAGCGCGGCTGCTCTGTGCGCGTGGTGCGCGACGGCATCGTGATCCACGAGGGTACCCTGGCCTCCCTGCGCCGCTTCAAGGACGATGTAAAGGAAGTGTCCGAGTCCTACGAGTGCGGCCTGTCCATTGAAAAATTCAACGATATCAAGGAAGGCGACCAGATCGAGGCCTTCGTGATGGAAGAGGTTAAGCAGTCCTGAAGCTGTCCATACTATATCCTGTCATGATAGCAGGGCGGGCGTCATCGTCCGCCCTGCCGCAGCGTTTGGAAAGGAGGGTCATCTCTATGGCCAAAAACCGCATCAGCCGCATCAATGAAGAGATCCAGCGGGAGCTGGCTGCATTGCTCCGCACGGTCAAGGACCCGCGGGTGCGGGACACCATGCTCAGCATCACCCATGTGGACACCACCGGCGATCTCCGTTATGCGAAAATTTACGTCAGCGCCTTGGATAAGGAACGGGAAAAGGAAGCCCTCAAGGGCCTGCGGTCCGCCGGAGGATATCTCCGCCGTTCCCTCGGCGCCGCGCTACAGCTGCGCTATACCCCGGAGCTGATCTTTGAGGCGGATGACTCCATTGCCCATGGCTCCCACATTTTAGAGGTGCTGCGCAGCATCGAAACCAGCTCCGGCCCTGCACCGGAGCAGGAAAAGGAGGAAGAAGACCTATGATGACCGTACCGCAAACCGCCGCATGGCTGCGTTCCCGGGACCACTTCCTGATCCTGACCCACGTCCGCCCCGACGGCGACACCGTGGGCTGCGCCGCCGCATTGTGCGAGGGATTGCGCCTGCTGGGCAAGACCGCCTATGTGCTGGAAAACCCCGAGCTGACCGCCTCCTGCGCCGGATATGTCACGCCCTTCCACGCCCCCGAGGGCTACGCCCCTAACTGCGTCGTCACCACAGATGTGGCGTCCCTGAGCCTTCTGCCGGAAAACGCCAGGCGCTACGGAGAGCACATCGATTTTGCCATCGACCACCATCCTTCCTACGAAGGTTTCGCCAAGGCCGGCTGCTGCATCCAGCCGGAGCGCGCCGCCGCCGGAGAGATCGTCTACGAGATCCTGCGGGAGTTAGGCGAGATCACGTCCCGGATGGCCACGGCCCTCTACTGCGCCGTCTCCACCGACACAGGCTGCTTTGTCTACAACAACACCACCGCCAACACCCACACCGTGGCGGCGGCCCTTATCGCCGCCGGCTGTGATATCAAAGGCGTGAATAAGCGTCATTTCCGCACCAAAAGCCGCGCGCGTATTGCCCTGGAAAGCGCGATCCTCTCCCATGTGGAATTTTACGACAACGGCCGCATCGCCGTCGTCACGGCGTCCCAGGCGCTGCTGGCGGAGGCGGGCGCCACCGCGGACGACGCCGAGGAGATCTCCTCCATGGCGGGCGTGATCGAGGGCGTGGACTGCGCCCTGACCGTGCGGGAACTGTCCGACGGCAGCAGCAAGATCAGTCTGCGCACCGGCGACCGGGTCAACGCCACCACGGTCTGCCGGATGCTGGGCGGCGGCGGCCACGCCCAGGCCGCTGGGGCAACGCTCACCGGCTGCTCCCTGGACGAGGCAAAGCAGCGCGCCCTGGACGCCATCGCCAAGGCCGCCGGAGCATAAAGCCCATGGCAGACGGCATCCTTGTCATCGACAAGCCCGCAGGCTGGACGTCCATGGACGTATGCGCCAAGCTCCGCGGCGTCTTTCACGAAAAGCGCGTCGGCCACGGCGGCACCTTGGACCCCATGGCCACCGGCGTCCTACCGGTCTTTATCGGACGCGCCACCCGCGCAGTGGAATTCGCCGAAAACAGCGAAAAGGAATATATCGCCTTGCTCCGTTTGGGGCTGGTCACCGACACCCAGGACATCACGGGGACCGTGCTGGAGCGCCGCGCGGTCTGTGTCACGGCCCGGGAGGTCGCCGCGGTATTGCCTCAGTTCACAGGGCCGCTGCTCCAGATCCCGCCCATGTATTCCGCCGTGAAGATCCACGGCAAGAAGCTCTACGAGCTGGCCCGCAAGGGCAAAGAGATCGAACGTCCGCCCCGCCCCGTCACCATCCACGCCCTGGAGCTGCTGGACGGCGCCGGCTCCGACTACCGCCTGCGGGTGCGCTGCTCCAAGGGGACGTATATCCGCACACTGTGCCACGATATGGGCCAGGCCTTGGGCTGCGGCGCGGTCATGGCGGAGCTGCGGCGCACCATGGCCGGCGGCTTTTCCCTCTCGGACGCCGTTCCCTTGGAGGACATCGTCTCCGCCGCCGCGCCGGAAGCGCTGCTGCGGCCCACGGACGTCTATTTCCGGGACCGTCCCGCCGCAACGGTGCGGGGAACCGCGGAGAAAAAGGTGCGCAGCGGCGCGCCCGTCTCCCTGGCGCTGCCCGACGGAGAATACCGCGTCTATGGTGCCGAGGGGGAATTCCTCGCCCTGAGCCGCTGCAGCGGTGGTACCCTCAAATCCATCAAAAACTTCTTTGGAGCGTGAGAGCTTTGAAACATCGAGCAATAGCCCTGGGCTTTTTCGACGGCATCCATCGCGGCCACGGTATGCTCATGAAAACCGCCACGGACCGGGCCCGGGAGCTGGGCCTGTCCCCCGCCGCCTTCACCTTTGACCGGCATCCCAGCGACCTGTACGGCGATACCCCTGTACAGCTCATCAATTCCGCCGAGGACCGCGCCGGTCTGATCCGCCGCCTGTACGCCATCGACGACGTGATCTTTTCCCATTTCGACAAGGCCATGATGCGGATGCCCTGGGAGGAATTCATCACCAAAATGCTCTACGAGGACTGCGGCGCGCGCCATCTCGTCTGCGGCGAAGACTTCCACTTCGGCTACCGCGGCGAGGGGACCCCTGAAAAGCTGAAAGAAACATGCGCCCAACTGGGGATCGGATGCGATATCATCCCCTTGCTGGAGATCGACGGCGTCAAGGTGGGCTCCACCTACATCCGCACCCTGCTCTTGGACGGCGACATGGAACGGGCCGCGGAATTTCTCGGCCACCCCCATTGCCTCTCCCACACCGTGGAGCACGGCAAACACATCGGCACCTCCATCGGCATTCCCACCATCAACCTCACCATACCGCCCCATGTGCTCACCCCCGCCCACGGCGTCTACGCCACGCGCGTAAAACTCAGCGACGGCAGCGGCTATCCCGGTGTGACCAACATCGGCGTGCGCCCCACGGTGGACGCGTCGGAGCGGGTGACGGTGGAGACCTTCATCCTCGATTTTTCCGGCGACCTCTACGATCAGCGCCTGCGGGTCGATTTCTACAAACGCCTGCGGGAGGAGCGAAAATTCGGCTCTCTGACCGCTTTGAAACAGCAGATCGACCGCGATATGGACGCCGCGCGTTCCTATTTCGCCCAATACCCCGCAAACGATTGACGGGAGGTGTTTGTTCCATGACATCCAAAACAGCCCTCGTCACCGGCGGAAGCTCCGGCATGGGACTGGCCATTGCCCGGAAGCTGAAGGCCCTCGGCATGGATGTAACGGTCTTCGACCTTCAGCCCCCGCCGGAAGAGCTGCGCTATTTTGCCGTAGACATCCGCAGGGACAGCCAGATCAAAGCCGCTCTGGCAGAGCTGCCCCGGCTCGATATCCTCGTCAATAACGCCGGCGTTTACTTTGAAAAGTATCTCGAAGACACCACCGATGAAGACCTGGATACCATGGTAGACATCAACCTGAAGGGTACTTACCGCATGACCCGCGACGCCCTTCCGATGCTTCTAAAAAGCCGCGGCTCCGTCGTCACCATCGCCTCCTGTCTGGGCGTAGTACCGGAGTTGACCTCCCCGCTGTACTGCGCCACAAAGGCGGGCCTTGTGATGCTGACCAAATGCCTGGCCCAACAATACGCCGACCGCGGCGTCCGCGTCAACTGCGTCCTGCCCGGCCCCATTGACACGCCCCTGCTTCAGCGGAGCTTTCCCGACGAGGAAACGGCGCGCCGCTGCGCCGCGCGCATCCCCCTGCGGCGGATCGGACAACCGGAGGACGTAGCCGCCATGGTCGCCTTCCTGGTAAGCGACGAAGCGTCCTACATTACCGGCGGCGCATTTCCCGTAGACGGCGGCGTCTCCTCTTCCAGCCTCTACTCCAAATAAAACCGTGTGCAGAAAAACTCCCTGATGTAATACATCAGGGAGTTTTTACGTTTTGTTATCGAATTATGTCGTTTCCTCCTGCTCCGGCGGGTCCTTCAGTTCCTCCACCAGACGGTAACCGACACCCACCTCCGTCAGAATATACTGGGGCTGGGCAGGATTTTTCTCGATCTTATGGCGGATATTGGCCACGTTGACCCGCAGGATCTGATTGTCCCGCGAGGAATACGGCCCCCAAACGTTGCGGCAGATATACTCATATGTCAGCACACGCCCGGCATCCTTGCACAGCAATGCCAGGATCTTGAACTCGATCTGTGTCAAGTGGATATCCTTGTCATCCACTGTGACCACACGCTTTCCAAAATCCACCCGCAGTCCACCCACGGCATAGACATCAGAAACCATCGCGCCCTGGATCATCCGCTCGGTATAGCGCAGCGTGACGCGGATACGGGCCAGCAGCTCCTCCGTACCGAAGGGTTTGACGATGTAATCCCCGGCGCCGGCGTCCAGTGCCTCCACCTTTTCCCGCTCCTGGGTACGGGCGGAGATCACCAGGATCGGCGTCGCCGACCACTGGCGCACCTGTCGCAGGACTTCCATACCGTCCATATCCGGCAGGCCCAGGTCCAGCAAAATCAAATCGGGATTGTACGAAGAAATCAGCGACAGCGCACTGCGCCCATCCTCCGCCGTCACAACGGAGTACCCGTTTGTCATCAGGATCGTGGAAATATAGCTGCGGACGCTGGCGTCGTCCTCGACTACCATCACCACACGTTTGCTCGCCATAAAACTACACCTCTTATTGCATTCTCTCTCTTACCATGCGCATGCCCTTTCTTCCAAGGGCAGCGTAAAGCGAAATTCTGCGCCGCCGTCGGCCACATTGGACGCCTCGATCTCGCCGCCGTGGGCCGTGATAATGGCCGCACAGACAGAAAGCCCGATCCCTAAGCCCCGCGTGGAGTCCGCTTTGGACAGGTCTCCGCGAAACAGACGCTCCATATCCTCCTCGGCGATGCCGCGCCCGTGGTCCCGCACGGAGAACACCACCTTGTTTCCCTCTCGCCAGGCGGACAGCGTCAGCGGTTCCTTTGCCTGCCCATGGTGCACCGCATTCTCCAACAGGTTCAGCAACACCTGCTCGATCAGCATTGCGTCCATGGGAACCATCAGGATTTCCTCCCGGGGCACTTGCACCTCCACAATCTGCTCCGGCGCACGATGGTGGAATTTCGTCATCGTCTCCTGAAAAATTTCCTCCACGATCTCCATATTTTTATAAAGCTGCACTGTACTGCTGTTCATTTTTGTGACCGACAGCAAATTCTCCACCATGCGGTTGAGCCACAGCGCCTCTTCCCGAATATTCTCGTACAGGCGCCGCCGTTCTCCTGCGTCCATTTCCTCGCCCTGCTGGACCAGCATCGCACTGACGCCCGCAATGGTTGTCAAGGGGGTGCGCAGGTCATGGGACACCGCCCGCAGCAGGTCTGCGCGGAGCTTTTCCTGCCGGACCTCCGTTTCCGCCTCTGCGCCGCGGGCGCGCAGCACCTCATTTTCCTCCCACAGTATGCCGTTTTTCTCCCTGAGCTGCCGCATATTTTTCGGCGTGGGGATCACCAGCGCCGACTGGCGGAAAAACTTGTGGATCAGGTAATATTCCAACATCCCGAACAGGGCAAAGGCAGTGCCGTCAAAAATAAATTCCCCGGTCATCACCTGATCGAGATAAAAAGCCGCCGGCTCCAGCCAGTGCTGGACGAGGGCGCTGAGGACCGCCATGGCGATGCCGTACACCCAGCGCTGGGTAACCAGCGACACCAGCAGCGCCGCAGCGATATAAACGAGATACGTCCCGTAACCGGAGCGCATCAAGACCGTAAGCAAGCTGCAAAAATAGTACGCCGTGATACAGCCGGTCACCAATACCAGCAAATTCCGTATAATCTTATGGTTTTGCAGCACAGCGACCCACTTCTCCTCCACTGCCTACTCTCCTTTTTATTATACTCAAATGATTATAAAGAACTTATCAAGATTTTATGAAATTCCTCTGATTTTGTCAAATTTTCCCATAGGCATCCGCGCCGGCAGCCGGACCGCTCCCCAACTTCTTTCCAAACACTGTCTTCCGGTCCATCCCATAAAAAAGAGCGGATGCCGCAGCATCCGCTCTTTTGCGTGTGTATATTGATTTACAGCTCCATAAATCGATTAGATGAAAGCCCAGATCAGGAAGCTGCATCCGACGATGATACCGACCACGATCAGCAGCGGCACCAGATAGCCCATGATGTCGCGGGCGCTCAGACCGGCAATCGCCAGTGCGGGCAGCGCCCAGAAGGGCTGAATCAGATTGGTCCAGCAGTCGCCCCAGGCGATTGCCATACCGGTACGCGCAGCAGTGATACCCATATCGGATGCCGCAGGCATCATGATGGGGCCCTGGACCGCCCACTGGCCGCCGCCGGAAGGAACGAAGAAGTTCACGATACCGGCAGACAGGAAGGTGAACAGCGGGAAGGTCACGTCGTTGGAAATGGATACGAAGATGTTGGACAGGACCTGCGCCAGGGAGTCCACACCCTCGGGATGGCCGGTCATCATGCCCATGATACCGGCATAGAAGGGGAACTGGAGGATGACGCCGGCTGCGCCGGAAGCGGCCGCACCGATGGCGTCAATATAGCTGCGCAGGTTGCCATGGGCCAGAATGCCCAGGAACAGGAAGATAAAGTTGACAATGTTCAGCGTCAGGCCGGACAGCACGTCGCCGCCAGTCATCACGATGTTTGCAAAGTAATAGATGATATAGACGAAGCCCATCAGCAGCGTCAGGCCCCAGATGATCTTGGACTGCTCGATGGCATCGGCAGGAACCTTCTTTTCCGGGATCTTGTGCTCGGCTTCCTGCAACAGGGCAGGATCGACACAGACGGAATGCTCCTCATCAGGCAGCGCCAGAACCATCATCAGCGCGCAGGCCAAGATAACGATCACAACAGTAATCAGGGTCAGCGGGAAGAAAATGGTATCGGCAGTGGAGACCGCCATGGTCTCTCCGCCCGCTGTGTAACCCAGGGCATAGGCGGCACCGGGCGTGGTCAGCTGCAGCGGGATGGAGCCGGACAGGCCCGCATGCCACATACAAATGACAGAGTAAGCAGATGCGATCAGCACGCGGTAGTCGATGGTGGGAATGCGGCGGGCGACGGCACGGGCCAGCAGAACGCCGGCGATCAGGCCAAAGCCCCAGTTCAGCCACATGCAGATACCGGACACGATAACCGTGACGATAATGCCCTGCTTGGGCGTATGGGCCATGCCCGCGATCTTGTTCAGCAGGTTCGCGCAGATCGGCGCGTTAGCCAGGGCGGAACCCAGCACAACGATCAGCGCCATCTGCATGGCGAAAGCCAGCAGGTTCCAGAAGCCGCCGTTGCCTGCCCAATAGGTCAGAACGGTCAGCGGGCCGACGCCCACGACCACCATCGTCGCCACAAAGACAACGAAGGTCAGGATGATTGCGAACAGGAATGCGTCCGGCATCCATCTTTCGA
>CANSLL010000100.1 GCA_947647695.1 uncultured Clostridia bacterium
GGTTTCTTGCTTTCGTTATTGCTGCGGGGATATGTCCCCAAAGGACACAGGCTGCGTCCCAAATCTGTTTTTCAAAGCCGATCTTCGCGTTGCTCTTTTCCGCCATTGTTGGTTTCCTCTCTCCGCATATAATTTACCAAATATATTGTATCACCGTTCGATAAAACCTACAATGGATTTTTGCGGAGTTACGGAGCGTGATTTCGTTCCGGTCAAAGGGGAGCGGCGGGGCAAGTGTTCCGGGTGAACTTCGCGCCCGTTTTGCCCGAAGGGGCAAAGCAGGAAAAAGAAGCGTCCAGCAAACCCATTGGATTTACTGGACGCTCTGGCGGAGAGTTAGGGATTCGAACCCCAGAGGCCTTTCGGCCTACAGCATTTCGAGTGCTGCACCTTCGACCACTCGGACAACTCTCCATCTATTATTGCTATTATTGCTTTCCCGGAAGCGCCGAACCTCATAGAGCCGGACTCCGGGATAGAACACATGGGAACGGACGAATTAGAACGCTTTCAAACTCTTTGAAAGATACTGCCGCTGCCGGTCTGCGTCCTGCCGCCGTGTCCGCCAACAGGCAGACACGGCGCAGGCTATTTCTTATTATGCCACAAATCCCCATCCCTGGCAAGCACTATTTTTCCGCCGCCAGGGCGCAGAACCACTCCAGCAGCAGCGCGCCTTCCGCCGCACCCGCGCGGGCGCGCCCATAGGCCTGCCGCTCCGGGTGCCATTGAACGCCAAACACCGGCAGCGATTCGTGGACCAGTGCCTCCACCACACCGTCCGCCGTCCATTGGACGGCCCGCAGCGGCGCGCCCAGACGCCCCGTCCCCTGATGGTGAGCCGACGTCACCACCGCGCCCGCGCCGTACAGGGGCGCAAGAAACGATCCCGGCGCAACGGACGTTTCGTGGAGCCGGTCGCCCTCCGGGGTGTCCTCATGGTCAGCCTTTGTGGGCAGATCCTGGATCAGATTGCCGCCAAAGGCGATATTCAGCAGCTGGTGGCCCCGGCAGATGCCCAGAATGGGCTTGCCCGCCGCCGCAAACTGCCGGATCAGGGCAAGCTCCGCCCGGTCCCGGTCCAGGTCTATCCGCCGGCAGGCCGTGTTCTCCTGACCGTACAGGGCTGGGTCGCTGTCGTAGCCGCCGGGAAGGAGCAAGGCGCCGCAGCCGACGGCGGCCGCGGTGTCCCGGTGCACCGCCGGACATGCGCCGGCGGCGGTCAAGGCTTTGACGTAATTATCGAGCAGGGCGGGTTCGCCGTAGCAGTACAAAAAAATTTGCGCTGCACGACTCATTTTTCCACCGTACCCTCGCTTTCGATCACCGTGGCGTCCTCGACCGCTTCTTCCACAGCGCCCTTGACCTTCTTGAACGTGCGGCTGAGCTGGAAGATCAGGATCAGATCAGACGCGCCGTCGAAGATCAGCGCAAGCCCTACCAGCATCAGCAGGATATTGATGCTGGTAAACGGGTTCCAGATGATCAGCGCGCCCAGGGCCACCGTCATCAATGCGATCAGGATGGCGGGCCACCAGTGGGAGCCGCCGCTGCGGAGGTTCAGGGCTCCCTGGAGGTCCAATATGCCGTGGATGACCAGGATTGCGCCGACGATGTATTGAATAAAGACGATGACCAGGGTGGGCGTGGCCAGCAGCCAGAGACCCAGAATGGCCAGGACGAGCCCCAGGATCAGGTCGTACTGAAATACGGCCTTTGCGCCCTTGGCCCGGATGAAATGGGACACGATGTACACGATGCCGGTGACCAGGAACGCGCCGCCCAGCAGGCGGCAGATCCAGATGCGGCTCAGCTCCGGCCAGCCCAGAAGGAACACGCCCAGGGCGATGAAACACAGGGCGGTCAGGGCGGAGCTCACTTTGCGGTTATTGAGAAATCCTTTCACAACGATGCACCTCAGTTCGTAAAGTGTATGGTATGGCGCGGATATCCAAATAATGAGATATTTTTATTTTATCATATTCTTTCCCGCCGCACAAGGTGCTGCCCGCCCTTTTCCGCTGCTTCCTCCCAAAATGGATGCGGGATCGGATTTTTGCGTCAAATGAGCGTTTCCGCCAAAGATGTAACAATATTGTAATAAATTTTTGTCATTTTTATGCTATACTATTTTTAGAACAAGGAAAGGACAGGTGAACAGTATGAATATCCTTAATACCATTTATCTCATTTTCATTCTGACCGGCATTGTTGTACCGCTGTTCAGTCTGCTCCTGGGTGGGCTGGATTCCCTGACGCCGGACCTGGATCTGGACCTGGACGGCGACGGGAACCTGGGCGTGGTCCCCTTCAATTTCAACTGCCTGCTCTTCGCATTGGTGGTGGTGGGCGCTGTGGGACGGCTGTGCAATCACTACATACCGCCTTTGTTCGGCGTACTCATTGCCGCGGTCATTGGCGCGGGCGCGTACTTCGCCATCTATAAGCTGCTGATCGCGCCGCTGAAACGGCACAACGCCAAGGCCATGCAGGCCGGAGACGCTCTGTTCCGCCATGTGAAGGTCATCACGAAGATCCCCGTGGGCGGCACGGGAGAGGTCCAGCTGGAGGACGCCTCCGGCAGCAAGATCACCTATCTTGCCCGCTATGTCTACGCCGATTTTGAAAACCGCGCACCCATCGAGACCGGCGCGGAGGTCAAGGTCCTGGATACCGAGGACAACACCCTGATCGTGGGCCGGATCTTTTAGCCTGGGGTCCCGGGCAGCTTGCGCCGCCCTTCTTTCTGTCAATCCACCTCACCAAAATCTAAATGAAAAGGAGTCTGGTTTTATGTTTTCTCTTCCCGTACTCAGCACTGTCGGTACCATCCTCATTGCCCTGGTGGTCATTGTGCTGGTCATCCTCAAGACCTGGAAAAAGGTACCCAACGACCACGCGGCGGTCATCGTGGGCCTCGGCAAGCCCAAGGTCGTCACCGGCGGCGGCGTGTTCCTGATCCCTCTGCTCCAGCGCATGGACGTCATCACGTTGGAGACGCTGTCGCTGAACGTGAACATCCAGAACGTGAAAACGTCCCTGGGCGTGCCCATCAACGCTGACGGCTACGTCATCCTCAAGGTCAAGGCCGACGAGACGAACATCCTCACCGCCATGCAGATGTTCTACTGCAACGACGAGAACCGGACCAAGAACAAGATCGTCGAGCAGGTCCAGAGCCTGTGCGAGGGCAAGCTCCGTGAGATCGTCTCCACCATGACCGTGGAGGAGATCTACGACGACCGCGAGAAGTTCAGCGCCAGCGTGACGGAGATCGCCAGCAAGGCCCTGTCCGAGATCGGTCTGGAGCTGAAGTCCTTCACCATCAACGACATCACCGATAACGACGATTATATCATGTCCCTGGGCCGCGCCCAGATCGCCAAGGTCAAGGCCGAGGCCAGCATCGCCGAGGCGGAGGCCACCAAGGTCCAGCAGATCCAGACCGCCGAGGCCCGCAAGCTGGGCGAGCAGGCCCGTCTGGCTGCGGAGACGGCCATTGCGGAGTCGGAAAAGGATAAGGAGCTGAAGCTCCAGGCCTACCGCAAGGAGCAGGAGACGAAGCGCGCCGAGTCCGACGCGGCGTATCAGATCCAGGAGAACATCACCTCCAAGGAAGTGACCTCCACGGCCATGGACGCCAACGTTCTGCGGGAGCAGCGGGCCAAGGAAGTGACCGAGGCCCAGATCCAGGTGCAGATCGCCGCAGAGCAGAAGAACATCGAGCTGGCCCAGAAGCGCGCCAGCCGTAAGGAAGCGGAGCTCCAGGAGACGGTGGTCAAGCCCGCCGAGGCGGCCCAGAAGGAGACGGAGCTGCGGGCCGAGGCGGCGAAGATCCAGGCCATCAAGGAAGCGGAGGCCGACGCCGCAGCCAAAAAATTGGACGCGGAGGCTGAGGCGGCCCTGATCTCCCGGCGCGGCCAGGCAGAAGCCGAGGCCATCAGCGCCAGGGGCCAGGCTGAGGCGGAGGCCATCCGGGCCAAGGGCCTGGCGGAGGCCGAGGCCCTGGAGAAGAAGGCCGAGGCCCTGGCCAAGATGAACGAGGCCGGTAAGCTGCAAATGGTCATGGATATTTTGCCTGCCTTTGCCCAGGCCGTGGCGGAGCCCATGTCCCGCATCGGCAACGTGACCGTCATCGGCGGCGGCGACGGCGGCAGCGGCGTGGATGCCGTGACCCGCTCCGCCGTGGGGTCCTTGAAGGCTGTGACCGAAGCGGTCCGGGACACTGTGGGGTTTGATCTGACGAAGGTGATGGAAGCCCAGACCATTGACGCTCAGGTCAAGCGCGACGTGACCATCAACGGCGGCGAAGGGTTGGAGGTCAACCTCCATACCCCCGAACAGCCGAAGGAATAAAGCGCGCAGCAAGGGGGGCTATCGTCCCCCCTTTTTTGTGGTCTCTTTGCGAAAGCGCGGGGTATTTTTTTGTTCCGCAGCTCTGGAGCAAGAATACCCCGCAATTACCCTGCATTGGAGGCATCGAACCGTAAATTTTGGCGTTCTGCACCAAAATTTACAAATCACTCTTGACAAGATGTCTTGTGCGTGATATGCTTTTTAGGCTGACATTGTCCTGTACTGTATGCAGGTGTAGCACAACGGTTAGGGCACCAGCCTTCCAAGCTGGGGACGTGGGTTCGATTCCCATCACCTGCTCCATATGCGCCTGTAGCTCAGCTGGATAGAGCAACCGCCTTCTAAGCGGTAGGTCGCGGGTTCGAATCCCTCCAGGCGTACCATCCTTTCGATGGACGCAGCGCAGAAGGACAATGTTCAGAGTGCGGTTCCGCACGGCGGAACTGGATATGGTGGGTGTGGCGCAGTTGGTTAGCGCGCCAGATTGTGGCTCTGGAGGCCGAGGGTTCGAGTCCCTTCATCCACCCCAGAAAAACACGGCGGGGCCGGACGGCCGTCCGGCCCCAATGGTTTTGCCCCTTTTATATTGGGGTGTTGCCAAGTGGTTCAAGGCATCGCCCTTTGACGGCGACAGTCGGTGGTTCGAATCCACTCACCCCAGCCAGTTGATTGACGCTTTGGCGTTTTGATAAACGTGCGCAGTATGCGCACCAGAGATGACCCGTTAGCTCAGTTGGCAGAGCAATTGCCTTTTAAGCAATGGGTCCGGAGTTCGAATCTCCGACGGGTCACCAGCTCAAAAATTCCCTGCACCGCTCCGTTTCCGCCTTTGGCGAAAACTGCGCTATGCAGGGAATTTTTGAGCTTTCCGCCCGGATTCGCTTCGCTGGATTCCGGGCGGATTTTTTACGGGGGACGAGGGACGAGAGACGAGAGACGAAGGACGGGGGATTTTTTTGTTTGGAGCTTCTTTGCCGGAATGGGATGGGGACTCGTAGGATAAAGATGCGAAACAAAAACGCAGGGTAGCGCTTGTACGCTGCCCTGCACGGGGTGACGGGATCACGGTTGGTCCGTTGCGGAAAAGACGGGAACGGCGGCGCTGTCCGGTTTTTCCGCCGCCGGCTTTGCGGGGAGCGCGGATAGACTGAGACCGTCGAAGGGGGCGCCCGGACCGGTCTCTTTTTGTTCTTGGACAAAGGTCAGGGACGGGCCCTCCTGGGGCAGCGGGACATGGAACGTGTGCAGCTGGTTTTCCGTATCTGCTAACAGGCGCAGGCCCTCTGGTCCCGGAGGCGGGTCCTCGTCCCAGCCCGACGCCAGCAGATACAGATTTTGTAAAAGGGCGTTGACTGCGATCATACCGTAGCCTGTGGACATATAGCATTGGCGCGCCTGCTCAAATTGAGCCGCGGACCAGGGATACCCGGCGTCCGCCGCCGCGTCCTCGAAGGTTTCATAGGGCAGTACGGCGTCCGGCAGCAGGTAATAGACCGTTTCCAGCCAGCCGGTCAGTTCTTCTTCCGCTGTCGCGGTTACAGACCAGAAGCGTTCCAGGAGAAAGCGCCACTGCGCCAGGTCCTGGCCGTAAAAGGACAGCGCCTCCTCCAGACACAGCAGCAAATACGCTGCCCGGCCCCGGCCGGAAACGGCGTAAAACGGGTCCGACGGCGTCCAGTCCTCTGCCGCCGCCTGTCCTTCCGTCTGTGCGGGTATGCGCGCTTCCGCCCGGCGCGCAAGATAAAGCAGTCCGTATGCTCCGGCGATAAAAAATGCCGCCACCGCCACGATCAGCGCCAGGCCCAGCACGCCTGCCTGAAGCGTGAGCACAAATCCCTTGCCCATGGGCGTCCCTCCTTTTTTCAGTTGTTAGTGTAGCACAAAATCGCGGGGAAATCCACCGTTCCTTTTTTTCTCTGAAATTTCAAATTGCTGTTGAAAGGGGCCGGTTTTCAGGGTATGATAGAGAAAAGGAAAGGAATCTTATTGAAGGAGGAATTTATTTTATGGAAAGCAACAAGGGGATCCGCAGGATCGCAGTCCTCACCTCCGGCGGCGACGCGCCGGGCATGAACGCGGTGGTCCGCGCCGTGGTGCGCACGGCCTGTGCCAACAACATTGAGGTACTGGGCATCAACCGCGGCTACAGCGGCCTGATCAACAACGATTTCCATAAGCTGGGCGCCCGCAGTGTGGACGGCCTGCTCCAGCGGGGCGGCACGATCCTCTATACCGCCCGCTGTATGGAAATGCTGACCGAGGAAGGTGTCCAGCGGGCGGCCAACAACTGCCGCTATCTGGGCCTGGACGGCCTGATCTGCTGTGGCGGCGACGGAACGTACCGCGGCGCCCTGGCCCTGTCCCGTCAGGGTGTACCCTGCGTGGGCATCCCCGGCACCATCGACAATGATATCGGCTGCACGGAATACACCATTGGCTTCGACACCGCCACCAACACCGCCATCCGCTGCATCGACAAGCTGCGCGACACCATGCAGTCCCACGAGCGCATCTCCGTGGTGGAGGTCATGGGCCGCCGGGCGGGCCATCTGGCATTGAACGTGGGCTGCGCCGTGGGCGCGGCGGCGATCCTGGTGCCGGAACGGGAGGCCGATTTTGAGCACGACGTGGTCGAGCGCATCCGCGCTGGACGGATCAACCAGCGCAACCATCATATCATCATTGTGGCCGAAGGCTACGCCATGTCCACCCAGGAGGTGGCGGACAAGGTACAGGCGGAGACGGGCATGGATACCCGCGTGACTATCCTGGGCCATATCCAGCGCGGCGGCGCGCCCTCGGCCAAGGACCGCATCCAGGCCACCCGCATGGGCTACTACGCCGTCCATGCGCTGATGGAGGGCCGGGGCAAGTGCATCGTGGCCATGCAGCGCGGCGAGATCGTGGATATTCCCATCGAGGAAGCGCTGGAGATGAAAAAGCCCCTGGACGAAGCCATGTACGCGGCGGAACAGTCCATTTCCATCTGAAAAAAGCGCGGGATACAGCTGCCCGGCGGGCTGCCGGGCGCGGAGCAAGCCCTTGATTGATCTGCAAACCGGGCCCCTGTACAGGAAAACTGTACAGGGGCCCGGTTATTTTTCCTGAAAACGCCGCTGCGTCCTGCGCGCCGGCAGGCGCGGTCAGGTACAGGGAAGGGATATTTTGAAGATCGTACCTTTCAGATCGTTGTTTTCGATCTCTATGGCGCCGTTGTGGGTGTCTATGATCGCCTTTGTGATGGCCAGGCCCAAGCCGAGGCCGTCCTTGTTGCTGCCTTCTTTGGGAGTTTCGGTATAAAACGGGGCAAAGATATCCGCTTTTTTGCCGTCCGGGATGCCGTATCCCTGATCGGCGATTTGAACGATCACCTTCGACGCGGCAAATTTTGTGGCGATCAGGATGCCGGTGTTGGCGTCGCTATACTTGATGGCGTTGTGGATGATGTTGTAAAAAGCGCGGTACAGCAGATTGGCGTTCCCAGGGATCGATTTTACGCCGTCAAATGCAAACGTCACGGCGATCTGTTTTTCATGCAGCAGGACAGACAGATCGTCCACCACATTGGAAAGGACGGTTTCGATCTCGACGGATTCGTGATAGCCGGAACAATCGAGCTTGGACATATCCATCAGCTCGGCGGTGAGGGCGGTGAGCCGGGTGATCTGGGACGAGATCAGGGCGGTCAATTCGGCGCATTCTTTGCTTTGCTCGGGATATTTCCGGT
>CANSLL010000101.1 GCA_947647695.1 uncultured Clostridia bacterium
TTTGCGGTTCGTCAGTGCGTTGTTTCTGTTCTTAGACCGGTCATTGATGCCGGTCCCTCCGATGTGCTTTACGGCAGTTAGTGACCGCTTTATTGTGTCTAATCACAGATAGGAGGAAGGGTGCAAGACAGGACTACCCCTACCTCTTGCGCCGCTCCCCGCTTCGCTGGCCGCTAAGTTGGGTGCGTAACGTTTGTGTTGCGTTGATCCTTTTCCCTTTTCCCTCGTCCCCCGTCTGTGGAAGAATCTGCGCACACGCCGTTTTTGTGCTTCACGCTTAGTTGCGCGGCGGGGAGAGCTGCACCTTGCGTTCAAATGCTTCGCTATGCAACAAAAAAAGCGGACATGCCTTGGCATGTCCGCTTTTCTGAAAATTAAAAATATTTGCTGATGCCATCGGTCGCCAGCGCCTGATCTGCGCTGATGGTAATCACAAATTTTATGCCGTGCTTTTCGGAGAAGTTCTCCAGCCAGTCCAGGAACTTTTCCACCTCCGGGCCGATGTCGCTGGGGACGATCTTGCACAGAGAATCGATGAAGATCTGGGAAATATCGTAGTTACCGGCGTACAGACCGCTGACAAAGCCGCGCAGCGCCTCGAAGGACGCGATGGCATACTCGCTGGCTTCCACCAGGCGGATGCTGTTGTGGATGTCGTAGGTCAGCTTGGACCCCCGCTCGATGCAGACCACGCTGCCCGCCTCGGTCTTGGCGGCCTCGTTGATCAGTTCGATCATCTGCTTGGTCTTGCCGGTGCCCTTTACGCCCATAATCACTCTTACCATGATGATTCAACTCCTTTGATAATGATAAATGGAGAATATTTTTCTTGTGTATTCAGCATATCATACTTTAGGCCAAAGTACAACCCAAATCTTCCGTCGAAAACACTCTTTTCCCCACGGAAGCACCGGCGCGTTACCGTCCCAGCTTTGCCAGCAGCGCCTCGCGCATGTCCTCGTAGCCGGGCTTGCCCAGCAGGGCGAACATATTCTTCTTGTACGACTCCACCCCCGGCTGGTCGAAGGGATTCACCCCCAGCACATAGCCGGACAGGCCGCAGGCGTACTCAAAGAAATAGATCAGAGCGCCCATGCACCGGGCCGTGTTCTGCTCCACCTTGACCACTAAGTTCGGCACGCCGCCCTCCACATGGGCCAGCAGCGTCCCGTCCATGGCCTGCTCGTTCACAAAGGACAGATCCTTGCCCGCCAGGAAGTTCAGCCCGTCGCCGTCGCCGTCGTCGTAGGGCACGGCCATGGCCGTCAGGGGCTTTTCAAAACGCACCACCGTCTCAAACATGAGCCGCTCGCCCTGCTGGATATACTGGCCCATGGAGTGCAGGTCCGCGGTAAACTCGCAGCTGGCCGGGAACAGGCCCTTGCCCTCCTTGCCCTCGCTTTCGCCGTAGAGCTGTTTCCACCACTCCGCCATAAAGCGGAAGGAGGGCTCGTAGGCCGCTAAAATCTCCACCTTTTTGCCCGCCTGGTACAAGGCGCTGCGGGCGGCGGCGTACTGCCAGGCGGGATTGTCCGCCCCGGGCTTCGCGCAGGTCTCCATCATGGACGCGGCCCCCGCCATCAGCGCGTCGATGTCCACGCCGCAGGCGGCGATGGGCAGCAGGCCCACGGCGGTGAGCACGCTGTAGCGTCCGCCCACGTCGTCGGGCACCACGAAGGTCTCGTACCCCTCCGCGTCTGCCAGGGATTTGAGCACGCCCCGGGCGCGGTCTGTGGTGGCGTAGATGCGCTCCCGGGCGCCCTCCTTGCCGTATTTCTTCTCGCACAGCTCCTTGAAAAAGCGGAAGGAGATGGCCGGCTCCGTGGTCGTGCCGGACTTGGAGATCACGTTGATGGAAAAGTCCTGGTCCCCGATCAGCTCCACCACCTCGTTCAGGGCGTCGGCGCTGAGGGTATTGCCGGCAAAATAGATGTTGGGGGTCGTTTTCTTTTTTTGGTTGTAGTTCGGCGAGCACAGCGCCTCAATGACGCCCCGTGCTCCCAGGTAGGACCCGCCGATGCCCACCACCACCAGGGCCGTAGACTGCTCTTGGATCTTCTTCGCAGCCGCCTTGATGCGGGCGAATTCCTCCTTGTCGTAGTCCTGGGGGAGGTGGACCCATCCGGTAAAGTCGCTGCCCGCGCCGCTGGCCTCCTGGAGCCAGGTCTGGGCCTGCCCCAGGGCCGTCTCGTGGGCCGCAAGGTAGTTTTCCGGCACAAAGGCCGCCATATTGCTTGTGTTGACTTGAATCATATGCGCACTCCTCTCTGGCGCGCCGTACCTTGGACGCGCCGTCCTCTTCTCCCAAAGTGTATCATAGCCCGGTGCAAAGTCAAGGAATTTTTTTCCGCCCGGCCCTCAGCAGACGAACAACGCCTGCTTGACGGCCCTTTGCACGATATCCCAATAGGAAAGCCGCGCCACGGACTCCCCGGCGATCAGGGGAATCTCTGCCAATACCTCCTCCCCGGAGGTGACGGTGAGCATCCCCAGGGGCTGGCCCTCCACCACCGGCGCGGCCACGGAAGGCTCTAACTCCATGGTCTTTTCCACCTCGGCCACCCGCGTCTTTTCCACCAGCAGCTTATCGCGGCTGGCGAAAATGGGCTGCACCGCCGTCTTTTTCCCCATGGTCACGGGGATGGTGGGCAGCGCTTCGGCGGGGTAGACGTCCACCAAGGTGTAGTTGGCGAAGCCGTAATTCATCAGGTTCTGGGCCGTTTCAAAGCGCTCCGAGGAGGTGGGGGCCTTCATCACCGCGGCGATCAGCTCCATACCGTCCCGCTCCGCCGTGGCGGACAGGCAGTACAGGGCCGAGTCCGTGGACCCGGTCTTCAGGCCCGTGGCCCCGTCGTAATAGCGGATCAGGCGGTTGGTGTTGGCCAGCTGAAACTCTCCGCCCCGCAAAGAGTCCATCCATAGCGTGGTGAAGCGCCGGATATCCGGGTGCTTCAGGATCAGCTCCCGGGACATCAGGGCAATATCGTAGGCGGAGGTGACGTGTCCCTCGGCGGGCAGGCCGGTGCAGTTGAGGAAATGGGTGTCCCCCATGCCCAGCTCCCCGGCGCGGGTGTTCATGCGCTCCACAAACGCCTCCTCGCTCCCGGCCACGGCCTCGGCCAGGCACACCGCCGCGTCGTTGCCCGAGGCCAGGCACACGGCCTTGAGCAGGTCCTCCACGGTCATCTGCTCCCCGGCGCGGAGATAGACCTGGCTGCCGCCCATGGACGCGGCGTGGTCGCTGGCGGTGAGCACGTCGTCGTAGTGGAGGTGTCCGCCGTCGATGGCCTCCATCACCAGCAGCAGGGTCATCACTTTCGTCACCGACGCCGGCTCCAGGGCCATGTGCTCGTTTTCCGCGTAGATCAGCGTGCCCGTCTCCTTTTCCATCAGCGCCACGCTGGCCGCTCCCGGGGACACCGGCGCGGCAAAGGCCGCCGGTACCGCCAGCAGCGCCGCCAGCAGGCAGGCAAGACAGACTTGCGCAATTTTCTTCATGATAAACGTCCCCCTCGTTAACATAGCGTTGCCTTTACCTTATGCCAAAGGGGGACGCCTTATGCTCCCTTCTCCAGGACAAAGGCGTTTTCGGGAGCACGCTTTTTGACGAAAAACGTCGAAACGGGTCGAACGCACGCGCCTTCAGCGCAGATGGCGGCGCAGCAGGCGGCAGAACAGCTCCATGGCGGGGGTGGGGCGGCAGTTCCTGCGCCGGGCGCAGAGGACCGGGTCGGAAAGGCCGGACACCGGCGTGGCCAGGACCGTCAGCTGTCCCCGCTTCAGCTCCTCCGCCACCACGAACCGCGGCAGGAAGGCGACCCCTAAATGGGACATGACGCAGCGCTTGATCGCCTCCGTGCTCCACAGCTCCACCGTCTCGTCCAAAACGATGTCCCGCTCTCGGAGGTACGCCTCTAACTGGCGGCGGAACAGGCTGTCCGGCTCGTCGGCGATCAGGGACACGGGCTTGAACTGGTGGGGCGTGACGAAATCGGGATGGGCAAAGGCGGGCGCGGCCACCAGCAGCAGCTCGCATTGACACAACGTTTCCGCCTCCACCCGCTCCCCGGCCCGGCTCATATCGTAGCCCAGGCCCAGGTCGCACCCGCCCCGGCAGAGGTTTTCAGCGATGCGCATACAGCTGCGGCTGCGCAAGATCAGCTTGACCTGGGGCGCCTGGGCGCGGAACGCCCGGATCACCGGCTGCATCCGGTAGCACAGCAGGGTCTCCGCCATATCCACCCGCAGCGTCCCCCGGAGGACGCCGTCCGCCCGGCCCTCCGCCGCAAGACGCTCCGCCGCCGCCAGCACCTCCCGCGTCCGGGGCAGGAGCCGCGCCCCGGCGTCCGTCAGCGCCATGCGCCGCCCGATGCGCTCGAAGAGCGTCACGCCCAGCTCCTCCTCCAGCTGGCGGATCTGCACCGTCACGGTGGACTGGGTATAGCCCAGGGTTTCCGCCGCCTGGCTGTAGCTGCCCTGGTCCACCACCGCCTGAAAGGTGCGCAGGTTGCGCAGTTCCATGGGACACCCCTCCTTGGTTTCTAATCTATTGATTTTTTTCATAGTATACTTCAAAAACATTCGATTTTCAAATGGATTTTTCTCTGGTATACTTTCCCTATCCGAAGACGCCGCCAACGGCGTCTCACAAAAGAAAGGCCGTGCTCCCATGCCTGCTGAACTGCTCCCGTCTTTTTTGTTTTACTGCTTCGTTTCCTCCATCACCCCGGGGCCTGCCAACCTGTGCTCCCTCTCCGCCGCCGTGCGCTACGGACGCCGTCCGGCGCTGGTCCAGTGGCGCGGGATGTTCACGGGGTTTTTCCTCGTGTCCATGGCCGCGGCGGTGTTTGTGTATTTGCTGGGGACGGCCCTCGGGGAATACGCGAAGGCGCTTTCCTGGGCCGGGGCGGCGTATATCCTGTACCTTGCCCTTCAGATGCTCCGGTCCGCGGGCGCGGAGGCGGAGCAGGACCCGGCACGGCCCTGTTTCCGCACGGGGCTTTTGATCCAGCTGACGAACGTCAAGGTCATGATCTACTGCGTCACGGCCCTGGGGTCCTATGTGCTCCCCTACGCCGCCTCCCTCCCGGCCCTGGGCGCGGCGAGCCTGTTCCTGTCCTGCACCGGCCCGGCGGCGAATCTGGTATGGCTGTTTACGGGCGCGGCATTACAGCGGTTTTTTGCGGACCACCGGGCGGCGGTGGACCGGGGGATGGCGGCGGCGCTGGCGCTGTGCGCGGCCGGTTTGGTGCTCCCGTGAAGGCGTGGGGGGAGAAAAAATTTTGCGGCGCGGGTATTTTCGTCAGGATTTTTGTTGCAAAGGGCGGCGAGGTCTGGTATAATAGGCAAGTACAATCGAAGATGGATATGCGGGATTGGTATATCGGTAATACATCAGCTTCCCAAGCTGAGGTGGCGGGTTCGATTCCCGTATCCCGCTCCAGCTCGAAAGCTCCCTTTACCGCTCCGTTTCCGCCGCTTCGCGGCGAAAACTGCGCTATAAAGGGAGCTTTCTCGCTTCCGCCGCGACCCGCTCCGCTGGGCTCGCGGCGGAGTTGGGACGCACGCGCCGGAAGAAACTCCGCTTCCGCGGGCATAGCCCGCGAAAGCTGCGCCCGCTCCGTTTCTTCCTCATCCCCCCACGCGACCCGCTGCGCCGGTTCGCGTGGGAAATTACGGGGGACGAAGGACGGAGGACGAGAGACGAGGGACGGGGTTTTTTTGGCGCTGCACGCCGGAGTTGGATATGGACTTTGCCGTGCCGCTTTTCGCCGAAAACGGCGTTTTGATTTTGCCCCGCCGCGCAGCGGCGGGGCGTTCATAGAAAGAGAGAAGGGGAATATTTTATGGGAAATTCCAAGTACCTGGACGCGCTCAGTCCCGCCCAGCGGCTGGAGCTGAACAAAAAACTCTGGAGCATCCAGAACCACACCTGCTTCATCTGCGGTGAGGCCATCGACCTCGATATCCAGAAAACCAACGTCGATCACATCAAGCCCCTGACCAACGGGGGGAAGGATGACCCCGTCAATTTCGCCATCACCCACGAATTGTGCAACAAATCAAAACAGGATTCCGATCTGGAGATCGCCAAAAGACTGCACCGGCTGCAAAAGATCATCGAGGACGCCTCCCACCGGCGGGAGACGCCGTCGCTGAAGCATGTGCTCCTGGCCCACGACGGGTCGCAATTTGACTTTTCTTACAAAATAGAAGGCGACACCCTCGTCTACTCCTTCGATGAACTGGGCAGTCCCGCCATCAAACGCACGGAAATTTTTACCGACCCTTTATCCAAGGAGCGCACCGCCTTCCTCACCGTGCCCCTGGCCTACCTCTTCCACGACGAGATCATCAACCCCAGAGGCATCAACGGCACGATCAGCCTTTTGATTAAGGAATTTTACAAGCCCAACCCCCAGCTCCACCTGAGCCTGGCTCGCATCGATCACAGCGGCGGCGGCGGAAAAATCCGCATTTTCGACGGCCAGCACAAGGCTGTGGCCCAGATCATGCTGGGCGTGAAGGAGATTTTGGTGCGCCTGTTCATCGATCCCGATCTGGACCGGCTCATCGAAACAAACACCATCGCCGGCAGCAAGCTCAAGCAGATCGCCTTTGACAAGGCCATCGTCCGCCAGCTCCACGATACGCTGTACGCCGAGCGGCTGCGGAAATATCAGAAGGACCATCTGCTGGCCGAGGACGATTTTTCCTTCTCCGAACAGGCCCTGGTGGAGCATTTCAAAGGCGAGCGGGGCAATGTCAAGCTCTATATCATCAACAGTCAGAAAAACGCCGTCACCCACGCCCCGGAAAACAGGCTCCAGTCCTACATCAACTTCGACGGCCGCGGCACCACCTGGCCCTTGTCCTACAGCACCTTTGAAAAGACCTTCCTGTCCACCTTCATCAACCCCAAGACGATCCTTGCAACGCCCATCAATTATAAGGCCGACGAGGGGCTGAACCCCCGCATCCTGGAGCGGGATCAGGCCGTGCGCCTTTGCAACATCCTGGCCGAGGAGCTGCTGATCGGACGCTACGACGAGCAGACCGGCACCCGCAGGCTCGAGAACACCATCGCCGCCGGGAACGGGGACAATATCCCCGACAGCCACCTGACGGCGTACCGCCTGTTCAAGGAAGAGATCATGTACAACTGGGTCAAGTACCTCCGGCGGGTCATCGTCAATTACTTCGCCAATACCGGCGTCCTCAACGACGAAGACAACCTGCTCCAGCAGAAGCTCCCCG
This sequence comes from uncultured Clostridia bacterium, assembly GCA_947647695.1. Lineage (GTDB taxonomy): Bacteria > Bacillota > Clostridia > Oscillospirales > Oscillospiraceae > Pseudoscillospira. The sequence continues at coordinate 7,258 of CANSLL010000101.1, forward strand.
ATCAGGTGTGGGAAAACCTGCGGAATTTCACCGTCAACCTGCGGGACCTGCCCGTGTGGCGGGACAGGAGCATGTCGGCCACGATCTTCGGCGGCAAGAACAATTCCAACTTCTGGGACGTGATCTTCCGCACCGCCGCCGCCCCCGACGGCACCCCGGTGCTGGCTGCGCCGCTGAATTTGATGGAGATGATTAAGAAGCCGTGACGCCCCGGAAAACCGCGCGCCGGTGGAAAAAAAGCAAAAAACGGTCTTGTTAATTTCTGTAAATCGCGGTATCCTTAAAGCAAATAAAACAGCGCTGCCGCATGGGCCGGAACCCATACCGCGCCCGGCGGGAAAGGAGAGACGGGAAATGAAAGCCTGGAGGAGATGCGGACGGTATCTGCTGTCCTTTACGGTGTGCGCGCTGCTGGCGGCGTGCCTGTGTGCCGCCGCGTATGGCGCGGTCAGCGGCGGGAACTGCGGGATGGGCGAAGATGAGAACGCAGCCCAATGGAGTTATGACAGTACGACCAAGACACTGACCATTTCAGGTTATGGAAAAATGGGTAATTTCAGCTATTTCACTTCCGGTTCTATATCAAGCAGCGCTCCATGGTTTGGGAAAGACATCACCACGGTCAAAATTGACGGTGTGACCTATGTCGGAGCAGCTGCGTTCGCTGGCCTTACACAATTGAGCAGCGTAACGATTTCAGACTCCGTGACCTGGATTGGCAGTAATGCTTTTGACAGCAGTGGATTAACGGAAATTATCATACCAGACAGCGTAGAAATAATTGAAGAAGCGGC
>CANSLL010000102.1 GCA_947647695.1 uncultured Clostridia bacterium
AGGATTCTGCCCGGCGACAAGGTCACGGTGGAGATGTCTCCCTACGACCTGACTCGTGGTCGGATTACCTGGCGAAGCAAGTAACAGGAGGTTTAAGAACATGAAGGTAAGACCGTCCGTCAAGCCCATGTGCGAAAAGTGCAAGGTGATTCGGCGCAAAGGCCGCCTGATGGTGATTTGCGAGAACCCCAAGCACAAGCAGAGACAGGGCTAACTAATTATTGGAGGTGCTTAAAAAGTATGGCACGAATTGCCGGCATTGACCTGCCCAAGGATAAACGAGTCGAAATCGGACTCACCTACATTTACGGTATTGGCAGAAAGAGCGCAAGCGATATTCTTGCGCAGACAGGCATCAACCCCGACACCCGCGTGAAGGACCTGACCGACGAGGAAGAGTCCAAGCTCCGCGAGGCGATCGACAAGAGCTATATGGTAGAGGGCGACCTGCGCCGCAACAACGCGCTGGATATCAAGCGTCTGATTGAGATCGGCTGCTACCGCGGTGCCCGTCACCGCAAGGGCTTGCCTGTGCGCGGCCAGCGCAGCAAGACCAACGCCCGCACCCGCAAGGGTCCGAAGAAGACCATTGCCAACAAGAAGAAGTAAGGAGGGAGAACCAGAATGGCTAATGCAAAGAAAACAGTGCGCCGCAGACGCGAAAAGAAGAACGTACCCAGTGGCTGTGTCCATATCCGCTCTTCCTTTAACAACACCATGGTCACCGTGACCGATCCCCACGGCAACGCCCTGTCCTGGGCTTCCTCCGGCGGACTCGGATTCCGCGGCAGCAAGAAGTCCACGCCCTTCGCAGCCCAGACTGCGGCGGAAACCGCAGCTAAGGCGGCGATGGAGTATGGCTTGAAGTCTGTCGAGGTATATGTCAAGGGTCCCGGCGCAGGCCGTGAAGCAGCCATCCGTGCGCTTCAGGCTGTGGGTCTGGAGGTAACGATGATCAAGGACGTGACTCCCATCCCCCACAATGGCTGCCGTCCCCCGAAGAGACGCCGCGTCTGATCGGAAAAAGGAGGATATTGAAATATGGCTAAGAATATGCAGCCGATTGCGAAACGCTGCAAGGCTTTGGGCATTTCTCCGACTGTCATGGGCTATTCCCGCAAGGAGACCAACCGCAATCCCGGCGGACAGATGAGAAAGAAGCAGAGCGAGTATGCGACGCAGCTGAACGAGAAGCAGAAGGTCAAGTTTGTTTACGGCATTATGGAAAAGCAGTTCCGCGGATACTATGAGAAGGCCGAGAAGATGACCGGCAAGACCGGCGAGAACCTGCTGATCACCATTGAGCGCCGTCTGGATAACGTTGTTTACCGTCTGGGCTTTGCCATGACGCGCCGCGAGGCCCGCCAGCTGGTGAACCATGCCCACTTTACCGTCAACGGCAAGAAGGTCAACATTCCCTCCTACCTGGTAAAGCCCGGCGATGTGATCGAAGTGAAGGAAAGCAGCCACTCTTCCGCCAAGTTCAAGAGACTGCTGGGCGAGGACGCCATACGCGTGACCGTACCCCAGTGGCTGGATCGTGAGAAAAACGCTTTGAGGGGTACCGTTGTGAAGATGCCCGAACGCGGTGACATTGATATGCCTATCGAGGAGCATCTCATCGTCGAGTTGTACTCCAAATAATAGGATGACCCTCAGCACATACGATTCACACGAACGCCGCGGCGCAGTATGCGCCGCATGAAGAGGAGGGGTATAACTGATGATTGAAATCGAAAAGCCGCAGATTGAATGCATCGAAAATCCCGGAGACGCGATGTATGGCAAGTATGTGGTAGAGCCGTTGGAGCGCGGCTACGGTACGACTTTGGGCAACGCCCTGAGGCGGATCCTGCTGTCCTCCCTGCCTGGCACTGCTGCAACCAGCATCAAAATCGCCGGCATTCAGCATGAATTTTCCACCATCCCCGGTGTGAAGGAAGATGTTACGGACATCGTACTGAATGTGAAGGGCATCGTTGCGAAGCTCCACAGCGAAGGTGTGAAAACGGTTTACGTCGAAGCGGTGGGACCGTGCGAGGTCGTCGCCGGTGACATCAAGAGCGACGGTGAAGTGGAGATTCTGAATCCCGACCTGCACATCGCGACGCTGGGCGAAGGCGCCACGCTGAATATGGAGATCGCCATGAACCACGGCCGCGGCTATGTGTCCGCAGACCGCAACAAGACGCCCCAGACGGTGATCGGAGTGATCCCCGTTGATTCGATCTATACGCCCGTGCATAAGGTTAACTATACTGTGGAAAACACCCGTGTCGGCAATATGACGGATTTCGACAAGCTGACGCTGGAGGTTTGGACCGACGGCACGATTACGGCGCGGGACGCTGTGTCCCTGGCGGCAAAGATCCTTTGCGATCATTTCGCTCTGTTTACCGATCTGTCTGAAACGGTTGGCAGCCGCTCTACGGTCGTCGAAAAGACGGAGACGCAGAGAGACAAAGTCCTCGAACTGACCATTGAAGAGCTGGACCTGTCTGTGCGCAGCTTCAACTGCCTCAAGCGCGCCAATATCAACACCGTCGCGGATCTGATTTCCAAGACCGAGGACGATATGATGAAGGTGCGCAACCTGGGCCGCAAGTCCCTGGAGGAGGTCATCAACAAGCTGGCCATGATGGGTTTGAGCCTGGCCGATGACGAAAATAATTGAGCCTTTGCGCGCCTGAATACGCGCAGAGCAGTCCTACACAAGGAGGAGAATACACATGCCCGGAACCCGTAAGCTTGGCAAGACCACTGCCCAGCGCAAGGCCATGCTCCGCCAGCAGGTGACCGATTTCCTGGAAAAGGGAAAGATGGAGACCACGCTGACGCGCTGCAAGGAGATTGCGCCGCTGGCAGAAAAGATGATCACCCTTGGCAAGAAGAACGATCTGGCGGCCTACCGTCAGGCAATGAGCTTCATCACCAAGGAAGACGTCGTCAAGAAGCTGTTTAAGGAAATTGCTCCCAGCTATGCAGAACGTCATGGCGGTTACACCCGCATCACCCGCACCGGCTTTCGCCGCGGCGATGCCAGTGAGACCGCGCTGATCGAGCTGGTAAAGTAAATTAGCGTTTGCTTTGAATGGTGGGAAGACGGGTCATGACCGTCGATCCCATTGGCCGCTGTGCGGCCAGGCAATTCGACCCAATTGATGGCTTTTATGGGCGCGGGGTCTTCCCCGCCCTGTAAAAGGCCCCTTTTGTATGGCGCTCCGGCCGGAACATACAAAAGGGGCTTTTTTTTTGACAGTTTCTCTTTCCGGGATGGATACGTCTCCAGGGGAGAAAACGAGTGCAGGGAAGGAGAGCGGTTTTTGTCACATTGTCCCTTGAGCGCGGTGCGGGGGCGTGGTATAATATCCCTAATCCTCGGCTGCGCTGCGGCTGATGGTTCCATACCCGTCGGGGACGGCCGGTATGGCAGATTTCCGGCGGGAGAAGTGAGTATGGAACTGACAGCTACGAATATCTGCGACCGGACCTGGTGCATCCACACGCCCAGGGCCGAGGTACCTTTTTATCAATTAGACCGGGGTGAGATCATCCTGCTGGACAGCGGCGGGATGCTCCACGGCGAGCTGGAGCAATGGCTGGAGGACCAGCGCCTCCATGTACAGGCGATCCTGAACACCCATTACCATTGGGACCACCTGGCGGCGAACCCCTATCTGCACCGGGAACACGGCGCCCGCGTCTACATGCCGAAGATTGAGGCGGAGCTGTACGGCACCGCCCTTGGCCGCTACCTTGCCCACCGTCCGGGGAATTACGAGCTGCTGCGGTCCTTCTGGGAACGGTTCGTGACTCCGGTGGAGGTGGAAGTGGACGGTACGGACGGCCCATTGGAGGTCTGCGGCGCGGTATTCCAGGTGATCCAGACGCCGGGCCATTCCATCGGCCATGTGTCCTACGGTACGCCAGACAACGTGCTGTATGTGGGCGATACGCTCATGAGCCTGGACCAGCTGCGCGTGGCCAAGGTCAGCTATGCCATCAGCCACGAGGAGGACCTGCGCAGCAAAGAGAAGCTGCGGGCTTATCCTTGCGGGGCCTATATCCTGGCCCACGCCGGCGTGGAACGGGACATCGGGCCGGTCATCGACGCAAACATCCGCTATGTCCATCAGCGGGCTGATACGGTGTACCGTTTGGTGGAGCGCCCCATGTCCATGGAGGAGATCGTTTCCCGCGCCTGGCGGGCCTTTGGCCTGCGGGAGGGGAGTTACTATAAAAATCTGGAGACCGGCACCATGCTTCGGGTACTGGTGCAGTATCTCGTGAGCGAAGGGCGGCTGACGGTCCGCCATAAGGACGGCGTGGATTTTTACGCCCGCAGCCGGGAAGGGGAAGACAATGGAACTGAAACACATTAAAGGCAATACCTACGCCATCGACGCCGCGGCGGGCACGCTGGTCTATTACAAACGCAGCGAGCGGGAAGGCATCCTGATCGATACCGGCTTTGCCCGTCAGGACCGGGAAGGGCTGGTGCGGCTGTTTGAGGAGACCGGGGTGCGCCCGGTGGGCATCATCGTCAGCCACACCCATTACGACCACGCGGGCAATGCGGAATATCTGAAGGGGCGCTATGGCTGTCCCATTATGGCGAGCCTGGCCGAGGCCGGCACGGCCATCAGCGTCATGTCCTACCGCTGCGCCTATCCCGCCATGACGCCCCGGGAGATCGAGGATATGATGGCCGATGAGTGCTACAGCGTGGATGAAGTGATCCTGCCCGGCGAGCGGGTGCGGGTATTTTGCGGCGTCCCCTTTGGCATTTTGCCCCTGTCGGGCCATACGCCGGGTCATATCGGCGTGGTGACGCCGGACCAGGTGGCGTATCTTGCCGATACGCTCATGGGCGAGGAGGCGATGGCATCGTCGAAAATGCCCTCGGCAGTTTGCCGGGCCGACGACTTGAAAGCAAAACGAAGCCTGCGCGCATTGCATTGCAACGCGTATGTGTTGGCGCACCGGGGCGTATATGAGGAGATTGGCGGCCTGATCGACAAAAACGTTGCAATGATCGAGGAACGGGCGGAGCTGGTCTACGACTGCCTCCAGGGAGAGCTGTCCGAGGAGGAATGGGTGCGCGCTGTGTACCGCCGTCTGGAGATGCACAGCAAGCAGGCGTTCAAATGCGCCGTCTGTGAGCGCAATATGCGCAGCTTCATCGATTATCTGGCCGACGGCGGCCGCGTGGACATCGAACGCCGGGAGGGTGTGTGCTGGTACCGAAAAAAATGAAAAAACAAGGGGAGGCGGCAACCGGACCGGATGCCGCCCCTTTTTTGAACCGCTGCAAAAATTTAGCGCGGTAAAACCGCAGCCTTTTGCCCATACTAAGGAGGAACGCAATTTGGGAAAGGAAGCGGAGGAACATGGGAAAGGAATCAAGATGGGCCGCAGTCTGTTTTGCTGTCGTGACAGGCTGCCTGCTGCTGGCGCTGGTGCCGGTGCGGGAGACAGCTGTGGAGACGGCAGGCGGCGCCCAGGTCAGCGTGACGGAAGAGGCGGCGCCGAAATATATCGCCCTGACCTTTGACGACGGGCCGCGGGCGGATACCACGGCGGTGCTGTTGGAGGGACTGAACCAGCGGGGCGTCAAAGCCACGTTTTTTTTGATCGGCGGGCAGATCGAGGGCAATGAGTGGCTGGTGCGCTGGATGGCCGAGAGCGGCCACCAGATCGGCAACCACACCTTCAGCCATACAAAGCTCCAGGGCAGCAGGCGGGATACCATTGTCACGGAAATCAACAAGACCGAGGTGGTGCTCGACCAGCTCCTGGGCGAAGGGGAATACTGGCTTCGCCCGCCCTACGGCGTGATCGATAGCGAGGATAAAAAGTTGGTGAAAACGCCGATGGTCTATTGGTCCGTGGACCCGGAGGACTGGAAAGTGCTCGATACGGACAAGGTGGTGGCGCATGTGACGAGCCATGTACAGGACGGCGACATCATCCTGCTCCATGATTTTTACCCCAGCAGCGTCCAGGCGGCGTTGCAGATCGTGGACCAGCTCCAGGAGGAGGGCTATGAGTTTGTGACGGTCAAGGAGCTGATGCGGCTGAAGGGGACCGAGCCCCAGGCGGGCAGGCTCTACCGCAACGCCTGGGAGGAACGGACTTAAAGGAGACGGTAAATTTCAAAAAAGCCGGAATTTCCCTTGCAAAACAGGAGAAACTGTGCTAAACTATATACCTGTCGATCAATCGCAACGCGCGTCCTGCGCTGGAATAGCATGATATGGGAGGAAAATGACTATGACCATTTTTTTGACGGTGATCCAGGTGATCTGCGGCCTGCTGCTGATCGGTATTATTATGATGCAGTCCGGTAAGAGCGCGGGCCTGTCCGGCGCCATTGCGGGCGTGGCGGATTCGTTTATGAGCAAGCATGAGGCCCGGACGGCCGATGCGAAGATGGCAAAGGGAACCAAGTGGATTGGCGCCGTCTTTATTGTGCTCACCCTGATGCTGAATATCCTGGGCTAAACGGCGGCAGTACAGCGCCTCGCGGTATGTTCCGCGGGGTGCTTTTTTGTCTGTGCGGCGCATCCCCGTGCCGGATGGGCGGGGAGGGAAGAGCGTGTCCTGGGGGCGAAAAGACGGGTAGCTTTCGACAGCGCGGTCATAAATAAGATTGTAAATAGGAATTTTTTGTAGAAATATAGCGAAATGTATTTTGATGCTGGAAAAAAGTTCGAACAAAAGGAAAACAAATGTTTGCAATTACAGAACGGCTGTGGTATACTCATAGTAACCACTGATGGATGGAGGCAGCGCAATGAAGCATAAGGCCATGCAGATGAAAATTTACCGTTATATCGTTCAATGCGTCAAGGAACAGGGCTATCCCCCGTCCGTGCGGGAGATTGGAGACGCGGTGGGATTGAAATCTCCCTCGACGGTCCATTTCCATTTGAAGAATCTGGAGGATGAGGGGTATATTACCAAGGGCGCTGGAAAAGGGCGGGCCCTGCGTCCTCTGGTGGAGCTGCCCGAGGACGGCCTGTCCCGGGAAGAGGAAGGGGCAGAAGAGAACAAGGTGCCGGTTGTGGGTAATGTGGCGGCGGGCGCGCCGATCCTGGCCCAGGAGTGCGTCGAGGACTATCTTCTCTTTGATACCGGCGGCGATGCTGCCGGGTACTTTGCTCTGCGTGTGCGGGGCTACTCCATGAAGGATGCAGGTATTTTGCCCGGCGACCTGGTGGTCGTCAAGCAGCAGCCCACGGCGAACAACGGCGAGATCGTGGTGGCGCTGATTGGCGAGGAAGCCACGGTGAAGCGTTTGCAGCGCCAGCGGGGCGAGATCTGGCTGCTGCCGGAAAACGAGGAATACGAGCCCATCGACGGCAGCGAGGCGGAGATCCTGGGCCGCGTGGTGGCTGTGGTGCGCCGGTATTGACAAGGCGTCCTTACGGATCAATGAAATAGACCGCTCCCCCGGCCCATGCGGATACCCGCGCCGGGGGAGCGTTTTTCCTTATTCTCAAGGATGAAGCAGTTCATAAATTTTTGCCATAGTATCCCCTGAAAAGGATCGAGGAAACGAAAAATTTTATGACGACAACTTCAAATTTGGCGCGGAGGCGAAGGATATGGATAGAAAAAATGATATTCAAGCCGCAATAGAAAAGTTTGGAGACGAACACCCGGAAGTTGGATTGGAAAAATCCACAATTTCAGATCAAGATATCGTCGTGCTGGAAAACAAACTCAATATGATCATACCAAATGCGGTAAAAAATTATTTTCAGTCTTATACATTGTCTGTCCCGTTCGTTACGGGGGAAATGTTGGGGGACTTTTCAAAGACATACTGTGAAGAAACAGGCTGGTGGCGTGAATTGGAGATCGAAGAAGAAAGTGCGACAACGATTCTCCGGCTC
>CANSLL010000103.1 GCA_947647695.1 uncultured Clostridia bacterium
CGCAAAGCAGTTCGTAAAACGCGCCGTTCTCATCCTTGACCCGGTAGCGGGCCTTGTATTTGTCGATGGCAAACACATAGGCGTCATGTTCTGAGACATACAGGCCGTAGTTGGTATCCTCTGCGGGATAGATGACAAGGGCCGGTCCGGCATCGGAGACAAGGGGTGCTTGGATCATGTGGGCTGTCGTGTGGCTGTGGAGCACATCCACGGCGGCGTCCGGCAAAGGCGTCAGTTCGGTTTCCGTTCGGGCGGGGATGGCGCCGCCGTTTACCGTCATGTAGACAAAGGCCGTTTCCTCTTTGGAACAGTGGAGGGCCGCCGCCATGGACGCGGGGGCATAAAAGGAAAACAGGCCGATACACAGTACGCCTACCACCAGCAGCGCCCAGTAGCGCTTGTGTACCACGTTGATCGGGTCGTTTTCCGTGCGCATGTGGGGACTGTCAAGAATATTGTGCTCCTGTTCATAATCCTTTCCGGGAAAAGCGCTGCGTCTGTCTTCCATCGTCGTTCTCCTTTCAGCGGGCTTTTAAGACCGCGTCATACAGTTCGTTTTTGGAAAGCCCTGTGCCGGCGGAGATTCGGCGCACGGCGTCCTTCGTTTTCAGCCCTTCGGCTTCCTGCAATGCGCGCACCTGGGCCACGCCCTCTTCCAAGGTGATGCAGGCCTTTTCCTCCGCCGGAGCGCCCGCCAGGACAAGGACGAATTCTCCCTTGGGCGGGACCGTTTGAAAATAAGCCAGCGCGCCGCTCAAGGTGGTGCGCAGCGTTTGCTCATGGAGCTTTGTGACCTCCCGGCAAAGACTGACCGGCCGGTCCGGGCCGAAGGTGTCCGATAGGTCCTGCAGGGTGCCCAGCAGCTTGTGGGGCGCTTCGTAAAAGATCATCGTGCGCTTTTCCCCGGCCAGGGATGCCAGATGCTCCCGTCGCGCCCTCCGGTTCATGGACAGGAACCCTTCAAAGGTGAAGCGCCCCGTGGGCAAGCCCGATACCGCAAGGGCGGAGACCAAAGCGCAGCAGCCGGGGATGGAGAAAACGGGGATCTGGGCCGCGGCGCACAGCCGCACGATATCCTCGCCGGGGTCGCTGATGGCGGGGGTGCCGGCGTCGGTGACCAGGGCGCAGGTCTCGCCTGCGGAAAGGCGCTGGAGGATCTGCTGGCCTGCGGAGACGTGGTTGTGTTCATGATAGCTGATCAGGGGCTTTTTCAGGCCGAAATGATTCATCAGCTTCATGGTGACGCGGGTATCCTCCGCAGCGATGAAATCCACCTGACTTAGCGTCTCCAGGGCGCGGCTGGAAAGATCGCCCAGGTTGCCGATGGGGGTGGCGACCAAATATAATGTGCCGCTCATGGGGTATCACTTGCCTTTCGTTCCTCTCGGAAATTGATGCGGTCCATTTCCGCAGTCTCCGTACCGTCCGGGCCGAAAATGACCAGGGGCGGTTCGTATACGAGACCCGGCTTGCCGCCCCGCCGTCCCTCGGCCAGGACGAGGATGGGCGGCGTCCCTTCCTGCTTTTCCACGAAGCGGAGCCGTTTTGGCTCGATGCCGTTTTGGCGCATGGCGCACAGCAGATCGGTCAGCCGTTCGGGGCGGTAGATTAGGGCGCATGTGCCGCCCCAGCGCAGCAGATAGGCGGCGGCGGCACAGACGTCTTCGATGGTGCAGGTGGCCTCTTCCCGCGCCGCCCGGCGCAGGGCGCCTGCGGGTGTGCCGCCGCTGCCCTGCTTGAAATAAGGCGGATTGGAGACGGCCAGGTCCATTTCCCCAGCGGGGAGCACGCCCTTGAGCGCACGCAGGTCCGCTTGGTAAAGAAGCATCCGGTCCGACAGGCCGTTGGCTTCGATGTTGCGCTGTGCCAAATCTGCGGCGGCGCGTTGGAGTTCCACACAGCGGACGGTCAGCTCCGGGCAGCGGTTCAGCAGCAGAAGGCCGATCAGGCCGATGCCTGCGCCCAGGTCGCACACCCGCAGGCCACGGCGCAGACGGACAAAATCGGCTAAGAGGAACGAGTCCGTCCCCGGTTTGACGAGACCGTCGCAGAAGGTGAGCCGGTATCCGCTGGGATGGAGCGTATCGCAATATTCCAAGACCGCCGCCGCCTTTCTGCGCAGTTTGCCGCCTGCCGCGGCTGTTTTTGACAGTATAACAAAAACAACAGGAAAACACAACCATGCCCGTGTTCTTTTACAGGCTGATAAAAAGTCCTCCGCGGGAGATTGCCGCTCGCAGAGGCAAGAAGGTTGGAATTGTTTTCTACGGCGGTATGTGCGCCGAAGAAGGTAAGCCCTTGGCGCGAGCCCGGCGCAGAGCGCGGTGAAATCCAAGGAAGAAAGCCAGTTTTTTGATGGGCGGAAAAAGAGCCGCAGGGCATTGCCCTGCGGCTCTTTTGACTGTTGATGTAGAAAATCAATTAGTCAGCGGGATGGATCGCATCATTGGGGCAGGAATCGCAGCAAGCGCCGCAATCCATGCAGGTGTCGGGGTTGATCACGAAATGATCGTCACCCTGGGAGATCGCGCCTGCGGGGCAGGCATCGACACAAGCGCCGCAGCTGATGCAGGAATCGTTGATTGCATATGCCATGATAAATTACCTCCATACAAATTGGTACCTCTATTATAATCGGAAAAATGAAAATTGCAAGCACAATTCCGCAAAAATGTGGGAAAATACAAAAAAGTGCCGGAGGTATCGTTTTGCAGGAGACAGGAAATCCCTGGGCTGGCGTGTATTTTCCAGCGCAGGCAGCGGCGGCGCGGCGCTGTGGGACGGTTCGCAAAAAATAGTCAGAGAAAGTCAAAAAAGGACTTGACAAACGGGCGGGGTGTGGTATACTACAGACAAGGTCAAAGAAAGTCAAAGTCAAATATAAGCAAAGACGGGCGGCTGAACGCAGCCGCAGAAGATAGAAGGGGGCGCGTTATCAAGTGGGTATTTCGGATCTGATCGCATGTTTTATCCAGGAGGCGCTGGATGAAACCGAAGACGATGTGGTGGAGCTGCAGCGGGGGGACTTGGCCCAGCGGTTCAACTGCGTGCCCAGCCAGATCAACTATGTGATGTCCACCCGGTTTTCCCCGGAGCACGGCTACATCGTGGAAAGCCGCCGGGGCGGCAACGGCTACATCCGCATCCGCCGGGTGCAGACCGACCGTAAGATGCTGCTGATGCAGGTCATCAACTCCATCGGCGGCGCCTTGGATGAGCAGAGCGCCAGAGCCATCACGGGCAACCTGGCCAACAGCGGCGCCATCGAGGTGCCGGTGGCCCAGGTGCTGCTGGCGGCGGTGAGCGAAAACGCGCTGCGGGAAGTGCCACGGGAGGTGCGGAGCACCGTGCGGGCATCCATTTTCAAGCAGGTTTTGATCCACGCAATCTGAACCGGAACCAGCCATCAAAATCAATCATTTTTGAACAGACAACAGGAGGTCTTTTATCATGAAATGCGAACATTGCGGAAAGAACGAAGCGACTTTTTATTATAAGAGCAATATCAACGGCCAGGTGACCGAGCAGCATCTGTGCGCCGATTGCGCCAAGGAGCTGGGCTACGCCGGGAGCATCGAGGAGGAGCTCAACCGGTTTGGCCGGATGCAGCAGGAGATGTTCCGCAGTTTTGACGATTTGTTCCTGCCCATGCCCGCGCTGATGGGGAGCATTGCCTCTCCCTTTGAGCGGATGTTCGGCGGCTTTGATCGGATGCTCCCCCAGCTGGGCGCGGGCGCGGAAGCCGCGCAGCCGCAGACTGCGTCTGAGGACCGGCAGGCGGCCCGGGACAGCCTGGTGACAGAGGACGAGCGCAAGGCCCTGGACCGGCAGCGCCGGATCAACGCCCTGCGTCACGAGATGCAGCAGGCGGTCGGAGAGGAAAACTTTGAGCGGGCCGCTCAGCTGCGGGATGAACTCCACGCCGTCGAGGGCGAGCAGTGAGGAAACGGAAACACGAGATACGGACCGATAGGAGGTTTCACGAATATGGATGAAAAGAAATTCTCCCAGCGCGCCCACCGGGCGCTGGAGCTGGCGGAGCAGTCCGCCGGCGAGCTGGGGCACAGTTATATCGGCAGCGAGCATCTGCTGTTGGGTCTGCTCCGGGAAGAGGAGGGCATCGCCCGCCGGGTGCTGACGGAGCAGGGGTTGACCGAGGACATGGTGCGCCAGATCCTGGTCAACAGCGTCGGACGCGGTACGCCCGGGGCAAAACCGGCCCAGGGGCTGACGCCGCGGGCCAAGCATGTGATCGAATCGGCAGTGGAGGAGGCGATACGCGGCGGTTTTGGCTATGTGGGTACGGAGCATCTGCTGGTGGGCCTGCTGCGGGACGGCAGGAACATGGGCGTGCGCATCCTCCAGGCCGCTGGATTGCGGCCCCAGGCGATTTTTGACGCCTTGCAGAATAAGCTGCGGGAGGGACCGGCCAGCAAGCAGACGGTGCGGGCAGGAGAAGCAAAGCAGGAAAGCGGCGACAAGGTGCTGGAGGAGTTTACAAAGGACTTGACCGCAGCGGCCCGCGGCGGCAAGTTGGACCCGGTTATCGGCCGGGATGAAGAAATCAGGAGGGTAATCCAGATCCTCTCCCGCCGCACTAAAAACAACCCCGTTCTGATCGGCGAACCGGGCGTGGGCAAGACGGCTATTGCCGAGGGACTGGCCCAGAAGATCGCTGCGGCGGATGTGCCGGAGGAACTGCTGGACAAGCGCATCCTCACGCTGGATCTTTCCGGCATGATCGCGGGGACCAAATACCGCGGGGAATTTGAAGAGCGCATCAAAAAAGCGCTGGACGAGGTAAAGGAGGACGGCAATATCATCCTCTTCATCGACGAGCTGCATACCATCGTGGGTGCGGGCAGCGCCGAGGGCGCTATGGACGCGGCCAATATCATCAAGCCGGCCCTGGGCCGGGGTGAGATCCGCGTGATCGGCGCGACGACGCTGAACGAGTACCGCAAGTATGTGGAGAAGGATGCCGCTCTGGAGCGCCGGTTCCAGCCCGTTACCGTGGGCGAACCGTCGCCGGAGGCATGTCTGGAAATCTTGAAGGGCCTGCGGGACAAGTATGAAGCCCATCACCGCCTGACCATCACAGATGATGCCCTGGAGGCAGCTGTGCGCCTGTCCCGGCGCTATATCAGCGACCGTTTTCTGCCCGACAAGGCCATCGACCTGATGGATGAAGCGGCGTCCCGGGTGCGGATGACGCACGCCCAGTCCTCCCCGGACTTGAAAGCGCTGGAGGAAAAGATCTCCGCGCTGCACCGGGAAAAGGAGGAAGCGGTGGCGGCCCAGGATTTTGAAAAGGCGGCCCAGATTCGTGATATCGAGCAGAACTACGAGCAGCAGATGGAGATCGAGCGGGACAAGTGGCACAAGCAGGTGGCCACGGAGCACGGCGAAGTGGGCGAGGAGGACATCGCCGGGGTGGTGTCCGAATGGACCGGCGTGCCGGTGACGCGGCTGACGGAGGACGAAGGGCAGAAGCTGCTGGGTATGGAGCAGCTCCTTCATGAGCGTGTGGTGGGCCAGGACGAGGCCGTCCGGGCCGTGGCCCGGGCCATCCGCCGCGGACGCGTGGGGCTGAAGGACCCCAAGCGCCCCATCGGATCGTTCCTGTTCCTCGGCCCTACGGGCGTAGGCAAAACAGAGCTGTGCAAGGCGCTGGCCGAGGCCATGTTCGGCGACGAGAACGCCATGGTGCGCCTTGACATGTCCGAGTATATGGAGCGCCATACGGTTTCCCGTCTGATCGGGTCCCCTCCCGGCTATGTGGGCCATGAGGAGGGCGGCCAGCTGACGGAAAAGGTGCGCCGCCGTCCCTACAGCGTGGTGCTGTTCGACGAGATCGAGAAGGCCCACGAGGACGTGTGGAACCTGATGCTCCAGATCATGGACGACGGCGAGCTGACCGATTCCCAGGGCCGCCGAGTGGATTTCCGCAACACGATCATCGTGATGACCTCTAACGTGGGCGCAAAGAATATCACCGCCCAGGGCAAGCGTCTCGGCTTTGCCGCGGAGGAGGAAAAAACAGACAGCGCTGCGTCCTACGAGGCGATCAAAGACGCTGTGATGGGCGAGCTGAAGCGTACCTTCCGCCCGGAGTTCCTTAACCGCATTGACGAGACCATCATCTTCCATGCTCTGACGGAGGCGGACATCGCGGACATCGCGAAAAAGCTGCTGGCGGTGACGGCAAAGCGTATGGAGGACCTGGGCGTGACCATGACCGTAGATGACGCGGCTGCCGCCTTGGTGGCCAAGGAGGGCTTTGACCCCGTTTACGGCGCGCGTCCCCTGCGCCGGGCGATCCAGAACAGCGTCGAGGACGCTGTGGCGGAAAAGCTGCTGGAAGGCGCCGTCAAGGAAGGCGATACGATCCGCACCGTGGAGGAAGACGGAAAGATCGCCATTGTGAAAGGATAAGCGAC
Organism: uncultured Clostridia bacterium; assembly: GCA_947647695.1. Lineage (GTDB taxonomy): Bacteria > Bacillota > Clostridia > Oscillospirales > Oscillospiraceae > Pseudoscillospira. The sequence goes on from CANSLL010000103.1 coordinate 6,441, forward strand.
TTCAAAGCCGCCGGGCAGTTCCCTGTCCCGGCGGCTGTTTTCTCTCCGCGCGCTTTTGCCGCTTTTGGAAGAAAGCGGGTAAAATGGTTGTAATTTATTTGGATTTCCCGTATACTAAAAGGAAGAACGCATAAAAAAACAAAAGGATCGGAACGTGCGCCGGAGCGGCGCAGAAACAGAAAGTGAGGAAGCGTTTTGAAAATCAATTTTAACCCCGGCGGCTTTGGAGGCGACGGCACGCCCTTTGGCGGACCGGGCGGCCCCTTTGGCGGATTTGAGTTCGGCGGTCAGAATCCGGCGGGGGAAGAGTATCAGCCCCAGCGGCCGCAACGGCCCAAGCGTCCGGCAAAAAGCATCAAGTCGCCCTTCCGGCGTACTCTGACGAATTTGATTGCCACAGTGCTCTTTGGCCTGGTGTATTTTTATGTTGCCCTTCCACCCATCAACCTGAAGGCCCCGGAGTTTTACAGCTTTATTTTTCTCCTGTGCGCTGTCTACTGCATTATGGCCGTGCTGACTACGGGATTTCAGGGCGATGGCGCAAAGGGGTATTTTACGTTTGTACGCAAACAATGTAAGATTCCTTTTTATATCATCGTCGCCTTGATCCTGGTGGGCGTCATCGGCGCCGTGCTTTCCTCGGTCATTATCCGGGCGGACGCTTATCAAAAGCTGCTGCCCATCACCACGGGCAATTTTGCCGAGGAAGTGGACCAGCTGTCCTTTGATGAGATCCCCATCCTGGACCGGGACAGCGCCACGCGTCTGGGCAACCGCAAGCTGGGTGAGTTGAGCGACATGGTCAGTCAGTTTGAGGTGGAGGACGACTATACCCAGATCAACTATCAGGGCAAGCCCGTGCGCGTCACCGGCTTGATGTACGGCGATATCATCAAGTGGCTGAACAACCGGGGCAACGGCCTGCCGGCCTATCTCATCATCGACATGACGACCCAGGAGGTTACGGTGGTGCGTCTGGAGGAGGGCATCAAATATACCACGGCGGAGCATTTCAACCGCAACCTGATGCGCCATCTCCGCTTCCATTATCCGACGTATATGTTTGCCCAGCCTTATTTTGAGATCAACGAAGAGGGCGACCCCTACTGGGTCTGTGCCCGGATCGACAAGACGATTGGCCTGTTCGGCGGTGTGGATATCAGCGGCGCGGTGCTGGTGAATGCTGTCACCGGCGAATGTACCGATTATGACGTGGCCGATATCCCAAACTGGGTAGACCATGTGTATAATGCGGACTTGATATTACAACAGTATAATTACTATGGCCAGTATCACAACGGCTTTATCAACTCTATTCTGGGCCAGAGGGATGTGACTGTGACCACCCAGGGCTACA
>CANSLL010000104.1 GCA_947647695.1 uncultured Clostridia bacterium
TAAGATCGCGGCGGGGGAGATCCCGTCGAAGAAGGTATACGAGGACGATTTGTGCTATGCCTTCTACGACATCGAGCCTCAAGCGCCCACCCATTTTCTTGTGATCCCCAAAGACCATATCGCGTCGGTTTCCGCAGTTAATGAGGAAAACGCCGCAGTTGTCGGACATATTTTTGCGGTGATCGCAAAACTTGCCGGGGAGTTGGGCCTGGAGAGCTACCGCGTCGTGTCCAACATCGGGGCGCAAGCCGGTCAAAGTGTGCTGCATCTGCACTTCCATGTGCTTGCGGGCCGGGATATGACGTGGCCTCCGGGCTAAAACGCTGCTTTTCTGCCTGCGCGGGCGAGAGAGGAGGCCATCCCCTTTCGCCCGCGCAGTTTTTCTTGCCAAGACGCCGGTTTGGTAGTATCCTGTAAAATAAGGTCTTGTCGAATTTTGTCGAAGGGAGGGGCGCCGGATGCGGTGGTTGGCGATATTCTGCTTTGCGGCTTCCGGGGCCGTGTTCGCGCTGCAATACGGCCCGGTCTGGATCCTGCCGCTCCTCCTGGCCCTTTCCCTGGCGGCTGTGTTGGCAGGCGTGCTGGGAAAAAGAAAGCGCCGCAGGATGATATCGCTGGTGTTGGCGCTGGGCGTGGCGTTCGGCGCCTGCTATACGACGGCCTATACCGCCTTGTTTGTCCGGCCCGCGGCGCGGTTGATCGAAACGGAGCAGACGGTGACGCTGACGCTCTGTGCCTATCCCGTGGAACATGCCTACGGCGCGAAGGTTCAAGCCCTTTTGGAGGTGGGCGCGCCGCGCCCGGTGAAGGTACAGCTTTACGGCGGCGATGCGCTGCTTTCTTGTGCGCCCGGCGACCGGGTCACTACAGTGGCAAAGCTGCGGGACGCTTCCGTGATCCACGGGGAAAAGCTGACGACGTTCACCGCCAAGGGGATGCACCTGTTGGCCTATGCCAAAGGGGAAATGGCAATAGAACGTGGGGAGGGAGTTTCCCTGCGTTACGCGCCGCTTCATCTGGGCTCGTTCCTGCGCAGCCGCATTGCGCTGCTCTACGAGGGCGACGCGGCGATCCTGATGACGGCGCTGCTGACCGGGGAACGCAGCGCCTTTGACGATGCGCTCTACAGCACCCTATCCGAGACGGGCTTGACCCATGTGACGGCGGTATCGGGGATGCACTGCGCCTTTTTGTTTTCCCTGGTGGGACTGCTGGTACGCAGCAAACGCCGCGCGGCCCTTGTGGGCATCCCGGTACTGGTCGTGTTTATGCTGATGGTGGGCGGCACGCCGTCGGTCACCAGGGCATGCTTCATGCTGGCGATGATGTCCCTGGCGCCCCTGTTCCACCGGAGGAACGACAAGCTCACCACGTTGAGTCTTGCCCTGCTGATCCTTTTGCTGCGCAACCCTTATGCCGCGGCATCGATCAGTTTGCAGCTGTCCTTTGCCGCGGTAGCGGGTCTGGCGGCGTTTTCCGCTCCAATGTACCGCGCCCTGGCCGGACGGTTGCTGAAGGAGATGCAGTGGGGCGTGAAAAAGCGCGTCTGCCGGTTTGTATTGGCTGCCTTTACCACGACCTGTACGGCGTCGCTGTTCACCGTGCCCCTGGCGGCGTACTATTTCGGCTGCGTCAGCCTGATCGCGCCCGTCAGCAATCTGCTGTGCCTGCCGGCAATCACCGCCGCGTTCTGCATCGGGCTTATCTCCCTTGCCCTCAGTGCGGTCTGGCTGCCCCTTGGATCGATCGCGGCGGTTTTTGCTGCGGCATTTCTGGACTATTTCGTTCTTGTGATGCGCCTGCTGGCGCAGGTCCCGTATCACGCGGTCTACACCGCAAATCCCTATCTTGCGCCCTGGCTGGCTTACTTTTACGCCAGCTTTTTCCTGGTGTGGATCTCCAAACAACGCCGCCGGCGCACCGTTGCCGCTGCGGTTGCGTTATCTTTGACGGCGCTGGTTCTGGTTGCTGTACTCCCGGTTCTGTCCGGCAGGGACGGCAGGCTCAGCGCTGCGGTGCTGGATGTGGGGCAGGGAGAATCGGTACTGCTGGCCTCCGGCGGCACTGCTGCGCTGGTGGACTGCGGGTCGTCCAACACCTGGGTCAATGCCGGTACGGTGGCGGCCAACGAGCTGAACACCCGCGGCTATACCACATTGGATTATCTGATCTTGACCCATTATCACAGCGACCACGCCAACGGCCTGCCGACCCTGTTTTCCCGTATGAAGATCAAGACGCTGGTGATCCCGGCTCTTGACGATGAAGAGAGCACCTTTTTGCAACAGGAGGTTCTGGCACTGGCGGCGGAAAACGGGACGGAGGTGCGCATGATCTCCGAGGACGAAACGATCCCCTTGGGAGAAGCGTCTGTGTCTGTTTTTCCGCCCCTGGGCAAGGGAAGTACAAACGAAGAGGGATTGTCGGTCTTGTGTTCCTGCGAAGAATTTGATATGCTTATTACGGGCGATATGGACAGCGATACGGAAAAGCGCCTGTTGGAATATACCGCCCTGCCGGACACAGAGGTGCTGGTGGCGGGGCATCACGGTTCCAAATATTCCAGCGGCACAGCGTTGCTGAACGCTATCACGCCGGAGGATGTGGTCATTCCCGTGGGAACGAATTCCTACGGCCATCCTACAGAGGAGGCCATGGCGCGGATTGGCGGAAGCGGTGCGGAGCTGTACCGCACAGACCGCCACGGCACGGTATTAATCACGGTTTATTGAGGTGAGGGACGTTGCCTGGAAAAAAGGAAACAGAGAGCAAGGCGTACCGTCAGCTGAAAGCGGATCTGAAGGCAAAGACGCCGATGAATCTCTATGTGTTTTATGGAGAAGAGACGTATCTGCGGGAGTATTATCTCGACCAGCTGCGCAAACAGCTCATACCCGACGGGTTTGAAGCGTTCAACTACCACAGGCTGGAGGGGAAGGGGCTGACGGTGCAGGCGCTGAGCGACGCTGTGGAGGCCCTGCCCATGATGTGCGCGCGGACGCTGGTCACGGTGACGGACTGGGAGATGTTCAAGCTGCCGGAGGACCAACGCAGCCAACTGATCAGTCTGCTGGCCGATTTCCCCAAAGAATGCTGCCTGGTGTTCGTCTACGACACGGTGGAGTATAAACCGGACAAAAAAATGAAAAAGTTGTACGCCGCCCTGACAGAGCATGTGGAGATCGTGGAGTTCCGGGCCCAGGGACAGAGCGATCTGATCAACTGGGTGAGCCGCCGTTTTCAGGCCTTGGGCAAGGACATCGACCGTCAGACGGCGGAACACCTCATTTTCACCTGCGGCGGCCTGATGACAGGCCTGATCCCGGAGATCGAAAAAATCGCCGCCTATACGCGGGGCAAGGCCGTGACCGTTGCGGACATCGACGCCGTCGCGGACCCGGTGATCGAGGCGATCGTCTACGAGCTTACCAACGCCGTTTCCCGGGGGGATTATGACGCTGCGGCGGACGTCCTGGGCAGGCTGTTGAAGCTCCAGGAGGAGCCGGTGGTGCTCTTGTCGCTGATCGGGAAGGAGCTGCGCAAGCTCTACACAGCGCGCATCGCCCTGGACGGCGGAAAGGACCGCTACTGGCTGATGGACATCTGGGGAATGCGTTCGGACTATCCTGCGAAGCTGCTGCTCAGCTCTGCGCGGAATTTTACGAGGGAATGGTGCCGCGATGGAATCCAAATGTGTCAAAGGCTGGATATGCAGATGAAAAGTCAGGCGGGTTTTGACAGTCAGGGCGGCCTGAAGCTGCTGCTGGTGCGTCTTGCCCAGGGGGCGCGGCGGTGAGTGGGAAAAAGCCTGCCGTCCGCGAGGTGATCCTGGTGGAGGGGAAGTACGACAAAAATGCCCTGGCCCAGGTGGTGGACGCGGTGATCGTGACCACGGACGGCTTCGGCGTGTTCCGTGACCGGGAGCGTCTGGCGCTGTTTCGCCGCCTGGCGGCGGAGCGGGGACTGATCGTATTGACCGACAGCGACGGCGCGGGCTTTGTGATCCGCAATTTTCTCAAGGGAGCGATCCCGCCAGAGCAGCTGAAGCAGGCGTATATCCCAGATGTTTACGGGAAGGAAAAGCGCAAGGCGCGTCCGGGAAGGGAAGGAAAACTGGGCGTGGAGGGGATGCCTCCGGCGCTGCTGCTGGATGCGCTGCGCAAGGCCGGCGCCACGCTGGACAGCGGCGCGTCCCCAGGGCCGGCGGGGGGTACCGTGACCAAGCAGACCCTTTACCGCCTGGGCCTGTCCGGTACGGCGGACAGCGCGGCGCGGCGCAGGACGCTGCTGCGCTGGTTGGGGCTGCCGGAGCATATGAGCGCCAATGCGCTGCTTGGCGCCCTCCAGGTGCTGACAACGGAGGAAGCGTTGGAGGCGCTGTGCGCTGAATTATTTCAGGCATGACCGGATGATGGGAAACCGGCGGGAGCAGGTTTCCCATCATCGTTCTTTTTTGGAAAAAATTGTAAATTTTGCGTCAAACCCGACAAAAACCGACAGACTTTTGGATCAACTCTTTGTATGCTGGTGGATAGTATGAGAGGACGTGAGAATCCATGACAAAAGAGTTGTGCGGCAAGAGAAAGGTGATCACAGAAGAGGGGCGGCGTCTGAATTTTTCCTATTATAAGCTGCATACGCGCATGGGATATGGTATCTGTGTCAAAGGGCAACGCGCGGCCTGCACGGTGATCATGGGAAATGTGGTGGAGGGTCAGGAAGTCGACCGGCTGATGCGCTGTTTGATGAAAGGGCGCGTTTCCCCTGTTTCTCTGCGGGATGTGGTCAAGGATTGGATGCGCGCTGAAGCGGGGGGACATTGAGAAATAGCGGAGGGAACACTCTTTTTTCTGATGCTTTTGTTGATTTTCAGGAAGAAATCTCCTATAATATTATTTGGAGAACAAAGGGCGGCATGCTTGTCTGAGCCTTCGCGAATGAGCGCTGGCTTCCGGCGGGCGCGCACGGGTCCTTGCCGATTTGATGCGTGTGCCTGCGGCGGTTGTTTTGCCTGCCGGGCACAGGTACGGTCTAAAAAAGCTATAGTTTAGAGGAGTGACGAAGATGGCGGAGGAGATCAAAAACGCCGGACAGAAAGAAAACAGCGAGGGCAGGAATTTTATTCATGCGTTCATTGAAGAAGATATTGCCCCTGGCGGACAGTACGAAGGGATGACCGTCCACACCCGCTTCCCCCCGGAGCCCAACGGTTATCTGCATATCGGCCACTGCAAAGCGCTTTGCATCGATTTCGGCACTGCCGAGAAGTACGGCGGCCGGTGTAATCTGCGCATGGACGATACCAATCCTTCCAAGGAGGATGTGGAGTATGTGGAGGCCATCCAGGAGGATATCCACTGGCTGGGCTTTGACTGGGACGACCGTTTTTTCTATGCCTCCGATTATTTTGAGAAGATGTACGAGTGCGCCGTGGGCCTCATTCAAAAGGGCTTGGCTTACGTCTGCGAGTTGACGCCAGAGCAGATGAAGGAGATGCGCGGCGACGTGAATACCCTTGCTCAGTGTCCCTATCGGGACCGGCCGGTGGAGGAGAGTCTGGATCTTTTCCAGCGGATGCGCGCCGGGGAGTTCCCCGATGGGTCCATGACGTTGCGGGCGAAAATTGACCCCGCCAGCGGCAATTTCAACATGCGGGATCCGGTGATCTACCGGATTAACCACGCCCATCACCATCGCCAGGGGGACAAGTGGTGCATCTATCCCATGTACGACTTTGCCCACCCCATCGAGGATGCCCTGGAGGGCATCACCCACAGCCTTTGCTCTTTGGAGTTTGAGGCCCACCGGCCCCTTTACGATTGGGTAGTGGCCAACTGCGACCTGCCCGCCAAGCCCCGGCAGATTGAGTTTGCCCGTCTCGGCATCGACCACACGGTCATGAGTAAGCGCAAGCTCCGCGCCCTGGTGGAGGGCGGGAAAGTCTCCGGCTGGGACGACCCCCGGATGCCCACCCTCTGCGGCCTCCGCCGCCGGGGCTACACCCCCGCCTCCATCCGCAACTTCTGTGAGCGCATCGGCGTGGCCAAGGCGGCCAATACCGTAGAGTACGCCTTTTTGGAGCACTGCCTCCGGGAGGATTTGAACGAGACTGCCCGGCGGACCATGGCCGTGCTGCGGCCGGTGAAGCTCGTCATCACCAATTATCCCGCCGGTCAGAGTGAGACGTTCACTGTGGAAAACAACCCTAACCGCCCCGAGGACGGCACCCGTGAGATCACCTTCTCCCGGGAGCTGTGGGTGGAAGCGGAGGATTTCCTGCCCGAGCCGGTGCCCAAGTACAAGCGTCTCTATCCCGGTGGCCCGGAGTGCCGTCTGAAGGGAGCGTACCTCATCAAGTGCGTGGGCTATGAGACCGACGAGGCGGGCCATGTCACGGAGATCGCCGCTGAGTACGACCCGGACAGCCGGGGAGGCGATCCCGCAGACGGGCGGAAGGTGAAGGGGGCCACGATCCACTGGGTCAATGCCGCCGACGCCATCGACGCGGAGGTGCGCCTCTACGACGACCTCTTCCTCGACGAGGCCCCCGACGCCGCCGACAAGGATTTCCTGGAATGCCTGAATCCCAAGAGCCTGGAGATCCTCACCGGCTGCAAGGTGGAGCCGGACATGGCCGGACGCACCGCTCCCGCCAGCTTCCAGTTCATGCGCGTGGGCTACTTCTGCCTGGACAGCAAGGACAGCCGGCCCGGCCATTTGGTGTTCAACCGTAGCGTGGGGCTGAAGGACAGCTTTAAGAAATAAGGAGGACAGGATGAAACGGGTACTTGTTTATTTAGCGGATGGATTTGAGGAATGCGAGGCCCTGCTGGTGGTGGATATCCTGCGGCGGGCCGGTATCGACGTGGTCACCGTATCAATCACAGGCAATCCGGTGGTCACCTCGACCCATCGTGTGTGCATCTATGCCGACGCCCTGCTGGCAGAGACAAATGTCGGTCTCTTTGACGCCATCGTTCTGCCCGGCGGCATTCCCGGTACGCCAAATCTGGCGGCCTGCGAGGAAGTGACCATGGCCTGCGCCCAGTTTGCGGCGGCGGGCAAGTTGGTGGCGGCCATTTGCGCCGCGCCCAGTATTCTGGGCAAACTTGGTTTGTTGGAGGGGAAAAAGGCGACGGTCTATCCCGGTATGGAAGAGACGCTGACTGGCGCGGAGCCTGTGTCCGCCGAGACCGTGCGGGAGGGCGCCATCATCACCGGACAGGCCATGGGCGCGGCGATCCCCTTTGCCCTGACCGTTGTGGACGCCCTGCTGGGCGGGGATGTGGCAAAGAACCTTGCGTCGGATATTTGCTACCGCCATTTTTAAGCGCGGCAGATTTGGAAATCAAAAAGCGCCCGCGATGGATGGAACGAAGGCGGGCCGGGAAGTAATCTGAAAATCATATATATCGCGTCATTGCAAGACAAAACAGGGCAGGAAGCTATCGTCGCTTCCTGCCCTGTTTTGATAGGCGGACAAGGCGGTATTTGCCGGTAACGGCGTGATCTGCGCTGTCTACTCTTTCTTTTTGCAGCCGACTGTGATCATTGTGATGTAGTTGTCGCGGTTTTGCAAGGACATTTCATTTAAGCCTTCTTCATAGGAATATCCAAACAGTTCCAGTTGATTTTTCTCCGCAAAATGGATGATCTTTCGATAAACCGCTTCATCCTTTCCCCTTTCTAGGCCTCGATCAGAACATCACCCGCCTTGACTTT
>CANSLL010000105.1 GCA_947647695.1 uncultured Clostridia bacterium
CTTGCACCAGCGGCGGCGGATGCCGTCGGCCTTGCGGGCTGTCAGATGGTGGCGGGCGTGGGGTAAAGGGCTTCCGCCCGGCGGGATGCGGTGGACGGGTCCAGGCCGTCAACGATGCAGTTGTGATAGACCTGACACCAATTTTCGTTGCGCTTGCGCTCCGCCGCTAAAATGGCGTCGATGCGTTCACCGTCGGCGGCGTCCTGGAGGTATACGCGGCCCTCCCATACTCCGCCAGCGCCGCAGGTCCATTCTTTGACGCGGATGCCCTTCAAACGGCGGGCGGCTGCAAGGGTGGCGGCGTGCTGGTCGCGGTCCAGGGATTCAACGACGGCCCGCCGTCCGTTGCATTTCAGGGCTTGCCATTCATAGGCAAGGCCGCGCCGGGCGCAAAAGGCGCTGATTTTCTTTTCTGCTGCTGTCATGGTAAAAACCTCCTTGTGTCGCTGTGGTGGATGTTGCGGGGATTGTTCCCCATGAGCGCCCGCCGGATTGCTCCGGCGGCTGGGCTTGCACCAGCGGCGGCGGATGCCGTCGGCCTTGCGGGGATGTTAGGCGGCTTTCTCTTTGATGGTCCAGGGCTTCCGGCGTCCGGTGGACTGGAAATAATCGGCGTCCGCGTCGGGGGCGGACCAGAAGCGGCGGAGGGTGTCTTTGCGGTCCTCGTGGTTGTGCCAGTCGTAACCGCTGGGAAGGTGTGCGCAGACTTGCCAGCGTTCCCGCTTTTCGTAGCGGTTCATAGCCTTGACCGTTGCCATAACGGTATCGGGGTCAGCGTTCACCAGCCTGCAAGCACTGGCAAAGGCGCTCCAGGTGCAGGAGCTTTCCTTGTCGTGGCGCTCGTAGCGGGCGCGGTCCTCGACGGTCCGCAGGTCCAGCATTGCGCCGGGGAAAGGCCGGTGCTGCCGGTAAAAAATGCGGGCGTCGTTTTCGGCGTTCAGATACTCTTGCGCCATTTCCACCAGGATTTCGGGCTTGTAAGTGAATTGCTCTTTCATGTTTGTATCTCCCTTCCGGCTTTCGCCTGTCAAACGGTTGTTGTGTTTCCGGGGATTCCCCCATGAGCGCCCGCCGGATTGCTCCGGCGGCTGGACTTGCACCAGCGGCGGCGGGATGCCGTCGGCCTTGCGGGGGTTTGGGAGGTCCGCAAGTCTTTAGCCGCTTGCGGTCGCTGTTGTGCGTTCAACTGACGCCGCCCGTGTTCTTGCCGGGGCGGTGGCCGTGTAGGTTTTCAAGGTTCAGGTCCGGCGGCTTGCATTCAACCGTGCCGCTCGGGATGGTTGCATCATAGCACGGTTGAATGCGGCTGTCAAGCGAATTTCGCAAACTTTTTTCGGTTTGTGCAATTTGCACGGTTGAATGCGTCTTGCGTTGTGCAGATTGCACGGTTGAATGCGTTACGCCTGAACTATCACGCCTGGGGCGGTTCGCTGGGCCGGGGCCGTGTGGCCTGGGCTTGTCCCGGATGTTAGCCGATGGCCGCGCCGCCGTCAAGACCCCGAAAACCTTTCCCCCAGCCCCCCTAAAGGGGGCGTGGGGAACTATTTTTGCACAAATTTTACCGGCTGTTTTTGGCGAAAATGGCAAAAGCGGGAACATCTGCGCCGGGGACGCCGCCGGAATTTCCAGTGAAGTTTTTCCAGCCGTGGGGGGACTATAGGGGGGCGTTAATATACCAGGAATCAAGACTTAGACCGCGCGCATAAAATACCTCGCCGGAAAAATCGCTGGAAATTTTCGGCCCGGTGTAGGGGGCGGAAAAATCGCGGTTGCTTTCGGAAATGGCCGCGCCGGACTGGACCGGCAACGGAACCGGAGGAACACGCCGGGCTGGAGGCCAGGACCGCGCAAGAGCCGGACCGGGACCGGCGGACCGAACCGAACCGCGCCGGACCGGCACGGCGGGAGGACCGGCACGGGAACAGGACCGCGCCGGACGGGGAGCGGAGCCAGCCGGAGGACCGGACCGGCAGCACGGCGGAGACGGCCCGCGCCGATGGCCTGCACCGCTGGACCAAAGCCGGAGACGGCCAGCACCAGCACCAGGGCCAGGACCGGACCGGCGCAAGGGGTGACGCGGGGGAGCTGTTGCCGGGCGGATTGAAACGGCGATTGAAAACCGGCGCGCCAAACTCCGCCAGGCAGGAGGCCGGGACCGCCCGCCAGCCGCGCCGGAGGGGTTTTATGCGCGCGGTATAGTCTCCTGATAGCTGGATATATACGCCCCCCTTCCCCCCATCAGCCAGCCGGGCCAGGCCAGGACCGGACCGGCGGACGGGGACCGGGACAGACCGGCCACGCCGGACCACAAAACCGCGCCCGCGCAAGATTCAACACATACGCGCACAGGCGCGAATCAAAACCGCGCGCGAGGCCGTAGGTACTCCCTGGACACCCCTCGCCGCCTGCGGGTCCGTGAGCGCAGGATTTTTTTAGGTGTGAGGGGATTTTTTCAGCTTCCCCCGGTTGCCCAGAAAAAAAGTTGGGGGACCCAAAAATCGAGGGCGTCAAAAATCGGCGGCGGATGCAAAAAAATTTTCTGCGTTGCCACCTTCTGTCAGTTTTTTAAGATATAATGGTAGCGTGAATAATCAGCCTGCGGCGGAAACGCCGTGGGCTATTGTTTTGTCTGGAGGTGGAGGCCGTGCCGAAGGGGGGCGGGAAGATTGACGCCGCAAGGGCAGAATACATCGAACGCCGGGCCAAAGGTGAAAAGGTAAACCTCCGGGAGCTGGCCGAGCGGGCGGGCCTGTCCTATTCATATGTGCGCAACAGAAAGCGCGAGGAAAAATGGGACGAAGCTGTGCCGCCTCCGCCGAAGAAGAAGCGGGGCGGACAGCCCGGCAACAAGAACAGCAAGGGAAAGAAGAACGCCGCCGGGAGCCACAAGGGCGCACCGGCGGGGAACAAGAACGCGGAGAAGGACGGAGCTTACAGCACCGTCTTTTTTGATAGGCTGACCGACGAGGAAAAGGAACTGATAGCGAAAACGCCGCTGGAGGTTCGGGCAGCGCTGGAGCATGAAATGAAAATCCTGAAATTCCGCGAGAACAAAATCCTTTCCAAGATTGCGGAGTATGAGGATGCGGAAGAAGGGGCCGTGTATCTAAGCGCCATGACAGAGATACGCGGGAAGAACAACACAACCATGCGCTTCAGCGACAGCGCCTTTAAGCGGATACAGAGCTTGCAGGAGGCGCTTTATAAAGTACAGGGCCGTATCGCCAAGATCACGGACAGTCTGCGGGCACTGGATGAAAGCGCGGCGCGGCTTGAACTGGAACAGCAGCGGCTTGAAATCCTGCGTATGCGGGCCGCTAACAGCGCGGACGTGGACGGCGTGGAGCCGGACGACTTGACCGACGTGGAGCGGGAGGACGAGAAGTGAAACTGTATACAAGTAATGTAGTGGCCGACTGGCTGGCCGTTACTCCCCGACGGGTCCGGCAACTGCGGGACGAGGGAGTGATTGCCGAGAAAGCGCCGGGGCTTTACGAACTGCAATCGTGCGTGGTGCGGTATATCTCCTATCTGCGCAAGGGGAACGGGAGCACCAACCTGAATGACGAGCGGGCCATGCTCACAAAGGCAAAGCGCGAGGCGGCGGACATGGAGAACGAAGAGCGCCGGGGCAATCTGCACAGCACGGGAGACATCGAAAAGGGTCTGGCCGCGTTGTGCCTGAATATGCGCGGGCGCTTCTCTGGCCTGCCTGCGAAGTTGTCCGGGGAGCTGGCACAGATGGGCGGCAACCAGGCGGGCATACACGATAAGCTCAAAGCGGCCATAGACGAGACGCTGGAGGAACTATCTCACTTCAATGTGGCCTTTGCGATAAGGAGCGGCGAGGATGAAGAAGAGGACGACGAATCCATGTAAGGGGTGCGTATGGGCGGAGCGAATCGGCGAGAGGCTGATTTACTGCCCTTTCCCAGCGTGTGTAAAGGGGAAACTGCCAACCGGGCAGAAGAGGAAGGAGCAGGGAAACCAGGATGGACGAGAAGAGGGCGTGGGTCGTTGAGATCGCGCCGCAGACAGAAGAAATGTTCATCCGGTGTATCGCCTACCTGCGCCCGCCTCCGGCGCTGACGCTTTCACAATGGGCGGACAAATACCGGGTGCTGTCGGCGGAAACCAACAACGGCACGGCGCGCTGGCACACAGACAACGCGCCATATCAGCGGGAAATCATGGACGCCATCGGGGACCATCATGTACGCAAGGTGGTCATCAAGAGCGCCGCGCAGATCGGAAAGACCGCTATACTGATGAACGCGCTCGGCTACTATATGCACTACTACCCATGCCCTGTCATGGCAATGGAGCCTACGCTTGATATGGCGCAGACCCTATCCAAAGACAACCTTGCGCCCATGATACGGGACACGCCGGTTTTGCGCGGGCTGGTGGATACGAAGAGCCGGTACAGCGGAAATACCATCTTGAAGAAGAATTTTCCGGGTGGGCATATCACCATCGTGGGAGCCAACAGCCCCGTGGGCCTGCGTATGCGGCCTATCAAGGTACTGCTGGCTGACGAGGTAGACGGCTACCCGGAGAGCGCCGGGACAGAAGGTGATCCGCTTCTGCTGGCGCAGAAGCGGCAGACTACGTTTTGGGATAAGAAAACCGTGATCGTCTCCACGCCGACCATTAAGGGACACAGCAAAATCGAAAAGGAGTTTCTGGAAAGCACGCGGGAAGAGTGGACCGTACCCTGCCCTGGGTGCGGCCATTACCAACCGCTGGCGTGGAGCAGCCTGGATTTCGAGGACTACCGCACAGACCCGTCTAAGCCAATCCTCTACAAATGCGAGCGGTGCGGGGAGCGGTTCGGAGAATACGCCTGGAAGGAGCAAGGGAAGCTGGGACGCTTCCGGGCAGAGAATCCGGCGGCAGAGACGCGAGGCTTCCACCTGAATACACTGGCCTCCAATTTCTGCGGCTGGAAAGACGTGGTGGACAAATTCATTTCCGCAAGCGAGCAGTTGGCGCTTGGCAACATAGAGGAAATGAAAACGTGGACCAACACCGAGCTTGGCGAGACGTGGGAAGAGCCGGGGGAGTGCATCGACGGAAACAAGCTGATAAACCGCCGGGAGCTGTACGACGCGGAAGTGCCGGACGGCGTGCTGGTGCTGACCGCCGCCGTGGACGTGCAGAAGGACCGTTTCGAGGCGGAGGTTGTGGGCTGGGGCGTCGGCAAGGAGAGCTGGGGCATCCGGTATCAGAAAATATACGGAGACACGAAGGAAGAAAAGGTTTGGGCGGACCTGGACGCTTTTCTGCAAGTATCCTTCCACAAGAAGGACGGGACAGCCCTGCAAATTGCCGCCTGCTGTATCGACAGCGGCTATCGTTCCGTGCAGGTCTACCGGTTCACGGTGGACAAGTTCGACCGGCGCATATTCGCCATTAAAGGAAAGGGCGGGCAGGGAATCCCCTACTTCAAAAACCCGACCACGGACAACCGGGTCAAAACGCCGCTGTTCACCATCGGCGTTGACGAGGGGAAGGACATCCTGTATCAGCGGCTACAGCACACTGTCCGGGACCCGTCCATAACGAGCGGGCCGAACTACTGTCACTTCCCGCTGAATCCAGAGGCCGGGTACGATGAAACCTACTTTAAGGGCCTGACGGCGGAAATGAAAATCACCAGGTTCCGCCGGGGGAAAATGATCGTAGCGTGGGACTTCCGGGACAAGAACTACAAGCGCAACGAGCCGCTGGACCTGCGCAACTACGCGACCGCTGCACTGGAAATCTACAATCCGCCGCTCCAGAAGCCGGAACCGGGGGCCGTGGTCCAGCGCCGGACGGGACGCCGGAAACTAAATGGAGGAATCTAAATGGCTATTTACTCGGTAGAGTTTTGCAAGAGAAAGCTCAATACCTGGCTTGCGGCGGAGGAAGCTATCGCCACCGGGCAGAGATACCAGATCGAAGGTCGGAGCCTGACGCGGGCGGACCTGTACGATGTGCGGAAAGAGATCGAATTTTGGGAGGGGAAACTTGCCGTAGCAGCGGCAGAGGAACAGTACGGCGGAAGGAACCGGGTATTCCGCGCGGTTATCCGTGATGTGTAGGGAGGTCAGGCATGGCAAAAATGAATTTGCTGGACCGGGCCATTGCCGCCGTCTCTCCGGTGCGGGCGGTGAGGCGAGCCGCCGCGAGAACGGCGCTGGAGTTTGTCAACAGCGGATACGGGAACTACGGCGCGAACCTGACCAAGAAGAGTATGCGCGGGTGGATGTACCACGGAGGAAGCCCGAAGGAGGACATCGAGGATAACCTTGACGTGCTGCGCCAGCGGTCCCGCGACGCCTATATGGGAATCCCGACGGCCTCTGCCGCGCTGAAAACCATGCGGACAAACGTAGTAGCGGGCGGGCTTATGCCGTCGCCGCAGATCGACGCTGATTATTTGCGGCTGACCAACGAACAGGCGGAAGCGCTGCAAGCTCAAATCCTGCGGGAGTTCGCTCTATGGGCAGATACGCCGGTATGCGACGCAGACCGTGTGGACAATTTCTACAAGCTGCAACAGCTTGCTTTCCTGTCCTACCTGATGAACGGGGACGCCTTTGCGCTGCTGCCTATGAAGGAGCAGCCGGGCCAGCCGTACAGCCTGCGGGTGCGCGTTATCGAAGCCGACCGGGTGTGTTCGCCGGACAGTTACGACCGGCTTGTACCCTGCGAGGTGAAGGGCCACAGGGTACACAGCATCGTGCAGGGCGTGGAGACGGACGCTGACGGTATGGTAATTGCCTACTGGATATGCAACCAGCACCCATTGTCCAGCCTCTCCAATCAGGCGGGCGCGCTGGAATGGACGCGGGTAGAAGCCTACGGGAGCAGCGGGAGGCCGAACGTCCTCCATGTGATGAACCGGGAACGGGCGGGCCAGCGCCGGGGCGTCCCTATTCTTGCCCCGGTCCTGGAGGCGCTGAAACAGTTGGGGCGGTATACCGAAGCGGAGATCACGGCGGCGGTTATATCCGCCATGTTCACGGTGTTTATCCAGTCCGCCACCGTGCAGAACGGGAAGCCAATAGGCGAGGCGCTGCCGCCGGAACAGCTCATTGACGCGCAGGACCAGGGGACTATCGAACTGGGCAACGGCGCAATCGTGGCGCTGAATCCGGGGGAAACGGTAGAGTTTGCGAAGCCGGAACACCCGAACAGCGGGTACGACGCTTTTTTCAACGCCATGGTAAAGGAGATCGGCGCAGCGCTGGAAATCCCGCCGGAGGTACTGGAAAAGCAGTTTACGCAGAATTTCAGCAGCGCGCGCGGGTCCCTCAACGAGTTTTGGCGAACCTGCGGGATGCAGAGGGATTGGTTTTCGGACGACTTCTGCCAACCGGTCTATGAGGCGTGGCTTGCCGAAGCGGTGGCGCGAGGACGTATCAAGGCACCGGGATTTTTTGGCGACCCGGCAATCCGCAAGGCATATGCCGACTGCAAGTGGAACGGGCCGAGCCGGACAGCGCTGAATCCGTCCCAGGAGGTAGAGGCCGCTATAAAGCGTGTGGACGCCGGTTTCTCCACGGCGGAGGAAGAGACGGCCCAGCTTACCGGCGGGGACTACAACCGGAACATTCGCAAGCGGGCGATAGAGGCCGCGCGAAAACGGGAGGTAGACAAGATCGCAAACCCGCCGCCCAGCGGAGCGGGACAGACACCGCCGGACCCAGGCGGG
>CANSLL010000106.1 GCA_947647695.1 uncultured Clostridia bacterium
GTAAATGGCATATCTGCTGACGTTTCGCTGCTGGGGACGGTTACATCCTCCATCTGCAAACTTTTGACCCATATTATCGGTTCGCCGTTTTTCTTTGTCTTCCAGTTTCCGCTGTTATCACGCTCCAGCACCATCGTTGGCTGATTGTTCGGCGGCACCAGTTCAAAATCTCCAGGGGTAGAGTATGCTGCCTGAATATAGGTTTTACCTTCTTGCAGATAAGGCGAACTAATAACTACCTTTGTTGCGGTTGCCGTTGTATCCTTGTTTACCGTGCCGTTGATTGTCAAAGCGGGTTCGCGATCGCCCAAAACCAGCGTGCCGCCGCCGGTGAAATTGCCGACCGTCAACGTATCCGGCAGCGCGGACAGGTTCAGCGTTGCACCTGGCGCAACGGTCAATGCCGCGCTCTCGGTACGAAACGTGCTGTCCATGCTGGGCTGTACGTTGCCGCGCTGCACCGTAAGGCTTTCGATATCGGTCAGGGTCGGTTCATACAGATAATCACTGTTGCGCTCAATCAGCACTGCCGCATTGCACATACTGCTGCCGGTCCTTCCGTTGATCACGGAAACGCCGGTACCCTGCACAACGACCGACACGTTATCGGATGTCTTATATTTTTTGTAATCCGGTTTGATCGGCTCACTCTGCACGCCGTCGTTACCGACACTCTGCCCAATCCTCTGCTGCGCGCCGCAAGCGTAAACCGCGCCTAAGTTTTTGGCGTCTCCTTCCGATGCGATGATGATTTCGGAGCCGATCCCAAAGCTGTTTTCCGGCCCGTCCTCAACATGGCCGTCTACAAATGCCTTGCCCATACAGAGGTTTCCTGCATACAGGTCACCTACGCCACCATGGTTATTCCTGAGGCTGACGCTTCCCAGAAGCTGGATTTTTCCGTGTCCTCCCGATGCCGGCATGGTTGCGGTGTTGCCGTTGACCAACCCGCCGCAAAACAGATTGACCGGCAGCCCGCTGTCGGCGCAGCTGACGTTTTTCAACGTCAAAGTGTGTCCGTTTGCCATAATGGCATTGCGCAGGGTATGCCCAAAGGACAGTTCGATCTCTTCGAAAGTGACGTCCGCGCCCAGTATGATCCCGCTGGTACGAAGGAACAGCGGTCCGCCTGTGATCGTTACGCGCTTGTTGATGACCCAGGGATCGTCGTTTTGATTACCTGGGAAATTGACCGTATACCCATTGCAGAACCGAATGGTATCGCCCTCGCTTGCACGTTCCATCACAGTGGCGATATCATCATTTGCTCCAACCGTATAAACCGTTCCGGTCCTTGTCTCCAGCTCTGCGGCCTGGGCGGGGGGCAGGAGGCTGAACGTCATGCCCAGGGCGAGCAGCAGCGCAAGGGCGCGGGAGGGGCGGAAAGATTTGTTCTGTGTCGTCATAACTGTAACCGTCCTTTTTGTCCACGTTTGGGTGTAGTTTCCATAAAAACAGTATATCAGCTTCCGGTCAAATTTGCAATCGTTTTACCAAACAGACCTACGGTATGTATACCGCCGCTCACAGGCGAAAAAACCCTCCGCAGGAGTTTGCCGCCCGCAGGCGGCAAAGTATTTTGAGTATTTTTTCGGCGGCTTTGCCGTCGAAAAAACGGGGTTCCCCGCGCGAGCCCAGCGCAGCGGGTCGCGTGGGGAGAGGAAGAAGGAACGGAGCGAGCGGAAGCGGAGTTGAGCACAGTTTCTTCTGACGAGGCGCGCGCGCAGCGAAATCCCCCTCAAAAAAGTGGCAAAGCCACTTTTTTGACACGAAGAAGGACTCCCCCGAACCGTTTTGTCCGGGGGAGTCCTTCTTGATTGTGGGGAAAAGAGGGAAGGGCAAACCGTCAGACGGCCTGCTCCTGTTTGCAGTTTTCAACAAACTGGACGTAGGGCGCTTCGCCGTAGTCGTGCCAGCGCTCCGCGGGGCGGGTGGGCAGAAGGCCCAGACGCTCCATCTCGTCGGCCACGTCCTTCAGGCCGTATTTTTCGTAGGTCTCCCGGTAGGGCCAGCCCGTTTCCAGATCCCATCCGCGGGCCTCGTAGACAAGATCGACCATCTCGTTCCACTGCTGCCAGTCGGCCACCTCGCCCCAGGAATCGGGGATGGACATGACGCGCCAGACCTGCTCGATCTCCATTTTGCGGCAGCGGCCATGGTTGCGGATCAAAATGGCGCGCATAAGCAGCTTGGACCGGCAGGCGGCCTCGTGGAGTTCTTCGGCGGTCATCTCGTAGCCCGTGGCGGCCTGGTACATCTCCGCTTCCATGGTGGGCCACCAGGGATTGGGGCTCTGCCATTCGCAGCTCATGACCGAGTCCTTGATCTCGGCGTTGTTCTGCACGTTGATGATGGCGCGGATCAGGTTGGGGCTGTGATAGGGGTCCGCCATGGCCTCGGCGTGGTGCTCGAATTCGCTGTGGAAATGCTCCACGGTGTTGGCGTCCCGGGTGGAGAGCATACGGATGATGCAGGCGGCCAGCCAGGTGGGCTTTTCCACGCTGCCCTCATAGCCGCGGCCCTGCCAGTGGACGCTCTGGCCCCAGCCGCCCTCTAAGCTAACGGGGATGTCCAGGCGCTGGCCGTCCAGCATCTGGGAATGACGGCCGTGGTAGACGGTTTCGCTGTACTTGTCGTAGCCCAGGGCCCGGATGGCGCGGGCCATGCCCTCGGCGAACAGGTCGCCGTACTTGCCCTTGCGGTAGACCATATTGTCGATGAAGGTGCGGATAAAGTCCGTATTCTCCACGTCCACCTCCAGGCCCGTGCCCAGGTCCGTATCGTCGAACAGGTGCTCCTTCTTGCCCATGCCAAGCCAGGTCTGGAGCCACACGTCGATCTCCCACTTGTCGATGCCGTACTCGTTGCACAGGTCGTTGACGATGGTGCCCCGCTCGTAGTCGGGCTTCCACAGGTCGTAGGTGTCGGGCAGGATCACCTTGCCCTGGGCCTCGAAATCGGGGTCGGAGAAGTCCGGGGCGGGGAAGTCGCGGCCCAGGAGCTTGCAGGGGGCGCAGTAATTCTGCTTGGTGGGCCAGAACATGCCCACAGGGGCGGGGATATCCGCCTGGTAGCCGAAGGTGCTGGCGCTGACGCATTTTTCGATGTGGTTGACCGGTTCGTCCTCAAAGGCGCTGACGCCGTTCATCAGCAGGGCGTTGCAGCGCTGGTTGCACCCGGGGCTGCACGCCACGTTGCCCCGGTCGTACTTGACCTCGAACTCGCCGCCGGGCACGCCCAGCCGGTCAAGATGCAGGATGGGCGAGGGGGTCATGCTGGGGTTGTTCATGGTCAGGCGCAGGCGCTTGAGGGTTTCGATGTCCGCCGGGGCTACCATGCCGGTGCCGTGGACGGTGACGGCCTTGAGGCCCTTGCTGCCCCAGACCGCGCCGAAGCCGCCCTTGGCCAGGGCGCAGTCGTTGGAGGTGGTGATGGAGGCGATGCGCACTAAGTTCTCCCCCGCGGGGCCGATGACCATGGATTTGAAATCATGGCCGTGCTTTTCCTCCAGGGCGGCCTGGGTCTGGTGGACCCGCATTCCCCACAGGTCGTCCGCCGGCAGGATCTCGATCTTGTCGTCCTCGATCTTGATATAGACGTGCTCCTCGGACTTGCCCTCGATGATGAAGCCGTCGTAGCCGGCGTATTTCAGCTCCGTGGCGAACCAGCCGCCGATGTTGCCGAAGGTGAACTGTTCGGGCAGGACGCTGGGTCCGATGGCGCAGGCGGCGCTGCGTCCGCCGGCGGGGATGCCGGTGCCCGTGGTGGGCCCGTTCATGTAGATGAATTTGTTGCCCTCGTCAAAGGCGCCGGTCCCGGCGGGCACCTCGTCCCAGAAGATGCGGTGGATCAGCATCCGGCCGCCGACGTATTTGGGCACATACTGATAGGTGTCGAGATACGACACCTCCCTGGTGGTCAGGTTGATGCGGGCGATCTTGCCGCTGTAGCCGTACAGCTTTTGGGTGTTGCTGGGATTTTCCAGGATATCGGAAATCTTATAATTCGGCATCTGTCGTCCCTCCTTTATTCCGCGTCCAGTTCCGCCGGCTTCGCGCCGTCGGGCGCAAAGACGGACTCTTCGCTCAGTCCGAGGCAGCGCACGGGGCACCACTTCACGCACTGGGGCCCCTCGGGATTGTCCCGGCACAGGTCGCACTTGACGGCCTTCCACTCCTTGTGCACCTTATCCTTTTTCATGGCGATGCGGGTGGGCTGGAACTTGCAGTTTTTCGCGCACAGGCCGCAGCCGATGCAGAAGTCCTCGTCGATGTACACGATGCCCTTTTCATCGATCTTCATGGCCTCGCCCTTTTTCGGGCACGCCTCATAGCACGGATGGTCCGCGCACTGCTGGCAGGCGGCGATGCGGTGCAGCATCGAGCGCGTGCCCAGCTCCACTTTGATGCGGCTGTTGCCGGGGCCGGTGAAGCCCTCGTGGCTGAGGCCGCACAGGATCATGCACGTCTCGCAGCCGGTGCACAGGGAGTATTCCGGGGAATACTGGACGATGTGGTTGGCGTAGCCCGCCAGCTCCTCCGGCGTGCGCGGCTCCGCGGCGTAAGTTTTTTCTCCCATAGTGATAGCTCCTTCCATAATGATCGTTTTCCCTCCGCGCCGGGGACGGGCCTGCCGCCTGGCTGCGCGCATTTCCGCTCCAATGCGCGCGCCCGCCCCGGGGCGCTTTCTTGTGGATGGACCGCGACCGGGTCCCATGAAGACCGGCGTCTGCCGGACGCCGGCGGTTACCGCTTTGTCAGGTGTCCTTTGACGGGGCAAGCCCCTTTTTCTTCCAGCCGCCCCGCAGATAGTGGATCCACGTCAGCCCCAGGGTGACGCCCCAGGACAGGGGGAAGGCCCACCAGATGCCCCACTCTGACAGACCGGTGAAACGGATCAGCAGCCAGGCCACAGCCACGCGCAGAAGCATCATGGCCACCATGGAGACCATGGAAAACATGGTGTCCCCGGCCCCGGCCATGGTGTTCACCGCCGCGTGGATCAGGCCCAGAACCCAGTAAAACAAGGGCGTGACCGCCAGCATCCCCGCGCCCAGGACGATGATCTCCCCCGCCAGGGCCGGGTATTCCTCCACGGAGACGAACAGCCCCATCCAAAACAGCCGCGCCGGGCTGACGATTACCGCCAGGCCCGCGCAGATGATCAGCGTCAGGACGCAGCCCGTGCGCAGTCCCTGGCGCACCCGGTCGTAGTTCCCCGCTCCGGCGTTCTGGGCGGCGAAGGTGGACATGGCTGCGCCCAGGGAAATGATGGGCATCACCGCGAACATATCCACCTTGGCCGCGGCGGTGAAGCCCGCGATCAGGGCCGTGCCGAAGGGGTTGACGATGGCCTGCATCAGCACATGGCCCAAGGAGATGCTCGCCTGCTGGAGGCCCATGGGCAGGCCGAAGCGCAGGGCCGTGGAAAACAGCGCCCGGTCAAAGCCGCCCGCGCCGCGGGCGTGGAGCTGGGGGACGCAGCGCAGGATGTAGACCGCCGTCAGCACCGCGGACGCGCCCTCGGCCAGGATCGTGGCCAGGCCAGCGCCCAGGACGCCCAGGCGGAGGGCGGCGACAAAGACCAGGTCCAGCCCGGCGTTGACACAGCAGGAAAAAATCAGGATGTACAGCGGTACCTTCGTATTGCCAAGCCCCCGGAGCAATCCGGTGAGCTGATTGTAAAACACGTTGCACACGAGGCCGCACAGGATCGTGCGTAAGTAGACGGCGGCATAGGCGTAGTCCTCTTGGGGCGTTTGCAGCGCCGTCAGAAACGGGCCGGTCAGCAGCTGGCCCGCCGCCGTCAGAATCAGGGACAGGGCCAGGGAGGTCCACAGCACCGTGGATACCGCCCGGGGCAGCCGGTCCGCCCGGCCCGCGCCGAAGAGCTGGGAGACCATGATGGACGCGCCCACGGACAGGCCGATGAGCAGGGCGTTGATCAGATTGAACACCGGCGAGGCGATGCCCACCCCCGCCAGGGCCTCCGGTCCCACGAACCGGCCGACGATCATCGTGTCGATCAGGTTATACGACGCCTGGAACAGGTTCCCCAACAGCAGCGGCACGGCCAGCGCCGTCAACTGCTTCCAGGGCGTGCCCGCCGTCAGATCCTTTACCACGCCTGTGCGCCTTCCTTCTTTGTTTTGCGCCGCCCGGCACCCCGGACGGGTCCTTTCTTATCTGCTACTATAGCGAAGGGCGCGCCCTTCGTCAAATGCACTTTTTGGCCTGATATCAAGGATTGTTTTGATTCCATTGATACTTTTCATGGCACAGGAAACTTTTAATCATTCAATACATTTATGATTGCGATAATTTATTTTAATCATTCGGGAAATATATGAACAACGGGATAATTTTATCTGGTACTTTTGCCATTTTGCAAAATATTGTGCTTTTTCCGTTGCATGTGATACAATAATCTATAGAAAAACACAGGGAAAAACAAATACTTTTGGAAGGGACCACAAAGGATGGCCCGGGATGCGGGAACGTTTGTTTTGTGGTCAGGGGGAGCGATTATGGATATCCGGGGAATCAAATATTTTATCAGCGCGGCGGAGTGTCTGAATTTTACCCGTGCAGCCAAGGAGTGCTTCATCACCCAGACCGCCATGAGCCAGCATATCGCCAATATGGAGCGGGAGCTGGGCTTCCAGCTGTTCCGGCGCAACAACCGCAACGTGGAGCTGACGGCGGCGGGGCGGGATTTTTATGAGCAGATGAAGCTCGTCGTCCACGGCTACGACAACGCGGTGCGCCGCAGCCAGAGCCTTGCCAACGGCGGCGAGGGCAGCGTTTCC
The DNA here is from genome assembly GCA_947647695.1 of uncultured Clostridia bacterium. Lineage (GTDB taxonomy): Bacteria > Bacillota > Clostridia > Oscillospirales > Oscillospiraceae > Pseudoscillospira. The sequence goes on from CANSLL010000106.1 coordinate 6,809, forward strand.
ATCGCCGTGCCCAGCTGCATCGAGGGGCTGGTGTTCATGTCTCGCCTGCGGTATTTCAAGACCCATTATCCCACGATCAAGCTCTCCGTGGGCATCGTCTCGCCCAGGTACATGGTGGACCGGCTGCGCCGGGGGGAATGCGACATCGCCGTCAGCTGGCCCTATGATATGGCGGACAACGACGCCGTCACCGTGCAGAATTTAGGGGAATTCAAAAGCTATCTCGTCTGCTCCAGCGACCATCCCCTGGCGGCCTACAAGCGGGTCCCCCTGGAAAAGCTGGCCGAGGAGCACTTTACCATGGTGGATCTTCAGGGGATGCCGGCGACCTACCGGGTCATGTGCAGCGACTGGAAGCGCCTGGGCCTGACGCCGCCCAACGAGCCGACTTTCGACCATGTGGACCGCATGGAGGAGCTGCTGTTCCGCGTCAATATGGACGGCATCGTCGCCCTTGTGCCGGAGTATGTGCGCAAAAACGCCACGGGCAATATGGCCTTTCTGGAGCTGGACGTGCCGAACCCGCCCATGTTTTCCCTGGGTGCGGGGTATCTGACGGAAAATCCCAATCCCACCCTCCGCACCGCGCTGGACGTCCTGCGGGACAGCCGCATTCCCATGAATTTCTAAAAGGGTCAATTCTTCCTGTCATCAAAAAAAGTTTTTGTTAAAGGAATAACAAAAACTTCAACTTATGGAATTACTACTTCTTATCATTTTACAAATTCACAGATTGTTCATAAACTCAGGGTGAAAGCGCAAACGGCTTTCACCCTTTTTTTTGATCCGGTCCCGCTCGG
>CANSLL010000107.1 GCA_947647695.1 uncultured Clostridia bacterium
AGGTGACGGCCAGGCGGCAGCCGCGGTGGCCCATCATGGGGTTGAACTCGTGGAGGGAGGCGATGATGGACTTGATCTCGCCGACGGTCTTGCCCATGTCTTTGGCCAGCTTTTCAATGTCGGCTTCCTCCGTGGGCACGAACTCGTGCAGGGGGGGATCCAGGAAGCGGATGGTGACGGGGTTGCCCTCCATGGCCTCGTACAGGGCCTCAAAGTCGCCCTGCTGCATGGGCTCTAACTTCTCCAGCGCCTTCTCCCGCTGCTCGACGGTATCCGAGCAGATCATCTCGCGGATGGCGGGAATGCGGTCGGCGTCAAAGAACATATGCTCGGTGCGGCAAAGGCCGATGCCCTCCGCGCCCAGCTCCCGGGCCTTGCGGGCGTCCCGGGGCGTGTCGGCGTTGGTGCGCACGCGCAGGCGGCGGTACTTGTCCGCCCAGGCCATGACGCGGCCGAACTCGCCGCCGATGGTGGCGTCCACGGTGGGGATGGCGCCGTCGTAGATGCTGCCGGTGGAGCCGTCGATGGAGATGACGTCGCCCTCATGGAAGGTCTTGCCGGCCAGGGTGAAGGTTTTGTTCTCCTCGTCCATGTCGATCTCCTTGCAGCCGGAGACGCAGCAGGTGCCCATGCCGCGGGCCACGACGGCCGCGTGGGAGGTCATGCCGCCGCGGACGGTCAGGATGCCCTGGGAGGCCTTCATGCCCTCGATATCCTCGGGCGAAGTTTCCAGACGTACCAGGACGACCTTTTCGCCGCGCTCGGCCCAGGCCTTGGCGTCCTCGGCGGTAAAGACGATCTTGCCGCAGGCCGCGCCGGGGGACGCCGCCAAGGCGCGGGCCATGGGCTGTGCGCCCTTCAGGGCGTCGGCGTCGAACTGGGGATGGAGCAGGGTGTCCAGGTTCTGGGGCTCGATCATGCACACGGCCTTCTTTTCGTCGATCTTGCCCTCGTCCACCAGGTCGCAGGCGATTTTCAGGGCGGCGTGGGCCGTGCGCTTGCCGTTGCGGGTCTGGAGCATGTAGAGCTTGTTGTGCTCCACGGTGAATTCCATATCCTGCATATCGCGGTAATGATCCTCGAGCTTTGCGCACACGTCGGTAAACTGGGCGAAAGCCTCGGGGAACTTCTGCTCCATCTCGGCGATGGGCATGGGGGTGCGCACGCCGGCGACCACGTCCTCGCCCTGGGCGTTGGTCAGGAACTCGCCGAAGAGCTTCTTCTCGCCGGTGGCGGGGTTGCGGGTGAAGGCCACGCCGGTGCCGCAGTCGTCGCCCATGTTGCCGAAGGCCATGGACTGGACGTTGACGGCGGTGCCCCAGGAGTAGGGGATATCATGGTCGCGGCGGTAGACGTTGGCGCGGGGATTGTCCCAGGAGCGGAACACGGCCTTGATCGCGCCCATGAGCTGCTCCTTGGGATCGGTGGGGAAGTCCGCGCCGACCTTGGCCTTGTACTCGGCCTTGAACTGCTGGGCCAGTTCCATCAGGTCCCCGGCGGTCAGCTCCGTGTCCTGGGTGACCTTGCGGTCGGCCTTCATCTTATCGATCAGCTCTTCAAAATATTTCTTGCCGACTTCCATGACGACGTCGGAATACATCTGGATAAAACGGCGGTAGCAGTCGTTGGCCCAGCGGGGGTTGCCGCTCTTGGCGGCCAGGACGCCGACGACTTCCTCGTTCAGGCCCAAATTCAAAATGGTGTCCATCATGCCGGGCATGGAAGCGCGGGCGCCGCTGCGCACGGAGACCAGCAGGGGATTTTCCTTGTCGCCGAATTTCTTGCCGGTGATCTCCTCCAGCTTGGCCACATACTCCATGATCTCCTGCTCGATCTCGGGGATGATCTGCTTGCCGTCGTCGTAATACTTGGTGCAGGCTTCGGTGGTGATGGTGAAGCCCTGGGGCACGGGGAGACCGAGGTTGGTCATTTCTGCAAGGTTTGCGCCCTTGCCGCCCAGCAGTTCGCGCATATTCGCGTTTCCTTCGCTGAACAAATAGACATACTTGTGAGACATATCTTTTTTGCTCCTTCCTAACACTGACACATAATTGAATCTTCGCAATTTTACAATGGACCTATTATAATATAAATTTCCCCGGCAGGCAATGAATTTACACATCCCTGGCAGATTTTTCCGGTATTGCCCCATCAATCCGGTCAAAATCCCCCCCTGCTTTGGTATCATTGCATAAAAAACCGTGACGGCTCAGGGGAAAACGCCCGCCGCATCTTTATTCCCGCGCCTTTCTCCAGCGTCCCCCGTCTGCTCGCGCCGCCTGCGCCCCGCCGCCGCGGCGCTTGTAAAACGCGGCGGGATATGATACGATAACAAATAGAATATCTTACGAAAAAGGAGGCGGGCCGCGGTGCAGGAGCGCTTTATGGCATACCCGATCCCCCAGGGCTGGACCGTCTTTTTCCCCCGGGGCTGGATCTGTACCGTCAACGACGGCGTACAGCCGGCTCAGGTAGCCTTTACCTGCCCCGGCGTGCCCTTTGAGGCGCACTGCATGGTGTGGCACTTCACCCAGTCCGCCGCCGGGGAACCGGCCAGCGTGGAGCTCCTCCACTGGCTTTTTTCCGAGGCGGCCCTGGGCCACCCCATGGAGGAGATCGACCGGTCGCTGTACGCGCCGCCGGGGTTTTCCATGCGCGCCTACCGGGGGCAGACAGAGGACGGCTACCAGATGCTGGCCTTCGCCATCTGTACCCCCGGCTATTTGCTCACGGTCTATCTGGTGGGCGACGACAAGGAGACCGAACAGCTGCTCTGCCGGGGCCTGCGCCGCATCGTGCGGACGGAAGACTACGCCCCAGCGTCCCATCCGGCACAGCCACGTCCCCGGGCGCAGTCTGCGCCGCCCCCACAGCCGAAGCCGTCCCACAGCGAGGGCGGAAAGCCGGGCAACGGACCGGTTTGGCTGTAAAAAACACACGGGCCGGTCAAAACGAGCCGTACCCGCCGCCCCTTCGGAGCGCGGAGAAAAAAGGAGGAATGCCCCATGACAGCGCCGCTGTATGACGCGCTGTGCGCCTTTGCCCGGCAGGACGGGCTGCGGATGCACATGCCCGGCCACAAGGGCAGGGCGATGACGCCCCTGTTCTCCGCCGCCGCCATCGACTATACGGAGCTTGCGCCCACGGGGAACTTATACACCGGGGAAGGCCCCATCGCGGAGGCGGAACATTTGGCGGCGTCCGCCTTCGGCGCGGCGGCGGCGTATTTCCTCACCGGCGGGTCCACCCAGGGCGTCCTGGCGGGCCTGGCGCTGTGCGCTTTGCCGGGCGATACCATCCTGCTGGACCGCAACACTCATCGCTCCTTTTTCAGCGCCATGGCGCTGCTGGACCTGCATCCGGTATATCTTAACGTGCCGGACGCGGATCACGTCGAAGAAATCCTGGCCGCCCACGAAGGGATCAAAACCGTGTGCGTCACCTCGCCGACGTATTTCGGCGTAGTCGCGGATATCGCCGCCATCGCCGCCGTCTGCCGCCGCCATGGGGCGCGGCTGCTGGTGGACGAGGCCCACGGGGCCCATTTTTCCTTCGTCGGACGCGGTCCCTGCGCCGCGGGGCGGGGCGCGGCGATATCTATCTCCTCTGCCCACAAGACGCTGCCCGCCCTGGGCGGCGGCGCATTGCTGTTTACAGACGGGTCCTTCCCCCCTGCCCTGGTGCGAGAGCGGACGGCCATGTTCGGCACCTCCAGTCCGTCCTACCCGGTGATGGCGTCCATCGACTGGGCGCGGGCGTATCTGACGGGACCGGGCGGGGAAGCCTACCGCCGCACGGCGGAAGCCGTGGCGGCGCTGCGCCGGGAGATCAACAGCCGGGGCGTCTTCCACGCCCTGACGGAGGAGGACGGCCTCGTCCTGGACCCCACCCGCCTGACCGTGGAGACCTCCTGCGCCGGTCTGGACGGCCGCCGCGCCGCGGCGCTCCTGGCGGAGCGCTGGCACATCTGGCCGGAGATGGACAACTGCCGCTGCGTGGTGTTCATCCTCACCTGCTGCGACAGCGAAGGAGACATCGCCCGTCTGGCCGAAGCGCTGAGGGCGCTGGAGGAAGCGGCGGGCTGCAAAGGGAACAGGCCGGCGGAGGCCTTGCCGCCCGCGCCGCCGGAGCCGGAGCAGCGCTGCTCTGTCCGCGCGGCGGTCTTTGCCCGCCGCCGCACGCGGACGCTAAGGGACGCGGCGGGCTGCGTCAGCGCCGTGTCTGTGGCGCCGTATCCGCCGGGCGTGCCTGTGATCGCGCCGGGGGAGCGGATCACGGCGGAGGTGCTGGATTATCTGGCGCGCACCGGGTACGATATGGCCGCGCCGGTGGACGTGCTGGAGGAAGGAGTGGGAACCCCATGGCCGAAGGACTGAACGACCGGATCTACGAACAGGTCCGCGCGGCGGCGCGCCGCGGCGCGCTGCACCACGCCCTGCTGCTCACGGGCCCGCGGGGCAGCGGCAAGGGCGAGCTTGCCCGTTATATCGCCGCCGCCATGGAATGCACCGCGCCGGGGGACAAGCCCTGTATGGCGTGCGCTGCATGCCGCAAGGTCGCGGCGGGCATTCACCCCGATGTGACCGCCGTGCGGGACGAGGGTCATAAGATCCTGCCCGTGGACACGGTGCGCGCCCTGTGCGCCGACGCCTACATCCGCCCCAACGAGGGCGCGCGAAAGATCTATATTTTTGAAGACAGCGCCCAGCTGGACGGACGCTGTCAGGATATCCTGCTCAAGACCGTGGAGGAGGGGCCGCGCTACGCGGCGTTCCTGTTCCTTTCGGAAAACGCCGCGGCCATCCTGCCCACCATCCGCTCCCGCTGCGTGGAGCTGAAGCTGCGCGGCGCGGCGGAGACGGCGGCGGAGGACGGCGCGATGCTGGACCGCGCCCTGGAGCTGTGCGACGCCCTGTGTCAGGGACGGGAGGATATTTTAGCGTCGTACCTGTGCGCCCTGGAGCAGGGGAAGCTGAAGCGCCCGGAGCTGTCCGCCTTTCTCAGCGCGTCCCGGGAGGTGTGCGCGGCGGCGCTTCTTCGTCAATATGGGCGCAAAGCGCCGGGAATTTACGAGGAAATGGCGGAAAGATTGGCAAAAAATTTGACAAAAGCCCAGCTGATGGGCATAATAGAGATATTGCAGAAGGATTGGGAGCAAAGCGCGTTCAACGTGGGCGTGGGCCACATGCTGGGCGCGCTGGCGGCGGAGCTTGCCGCCCTGCTGCCTGCCAAACAGAAGGAAAAATAAGGGAAACCAAAAAGGGAGGGTACCCATTGACAGAGGTAATCAGCGTCCGCTTCCGCGGCGGCTGCAAAGCATATTTTTTCGATCCCCGGGGCGCTGCTGTGGACGAGGGCGACGAGGTCGTCGTGGAAACGGCCCAGGGCGCGGAGTTCGGGACCTGCGTGTGCGGAAATCACGCGGTGGAGGACCACGCCGTCATCCAGCCCCTGCGTCCCATGCTCCGCATGGCCACGGAGGAGGACCGTCAGGTCCTGGCCCGCAACCGGCGGCGGGAAAAGGAGGCCTTCGGCATCTGCGAAAAAAAGATCGAGAGCCATGGCCTGGAAATGAAATTAGTCAGCGTAGAATGCAGCTTCGAGGGCAATAAGATCATCTTTTTCTTCACCGCCGACGGTCGCGTGGACTTCCGCGAGCTGGTCAAGGACCTGGCGTCCGTGTTCCACACCCGCATCGAGCTGCGCCAGATCGGCGTGCGGGACGAGGCGAAAATGCTGGGCGGCCTCGGCATCTGCGGCCAGCCCTTCTGCTGCAAGCGCTTTTTGGACGAGTTCCAGCCCGTGTCCATCAAGATGGCGAAGACCCAGAACCTGAGCTTGAACCCCACAAAAATCTCCGGCTCCTGCGGACGGTTGATGTGCTGCTTGAAGTACGAACAGCACGCCTACGAAGACGCCATGACGCGGATGCCGAAAAACGACTCTTTCGTCCAGACGCCCGACGGCCCCGGCAACATCAGCGCCGTGAATTTGGTGCGCGAGACGGTCTCCGTGCGTCTGGACGACGCGCCGGAAGCGCCGAAGACATACCGGGTGGAGGAGATCATCGTGCTGCGCAACGGCAAGGGCAGCCGGGAGGGCATTACCGTCCCGGAGCGTCCGGCCCGTGCGGCGGCGGAGCCCGCCCAGGACCCCTTTGGCCTGGAACAGGCATATGGCGGCCTGTCCGCCCGCCCAATGCTTGGCACAGCGCCCAAACGGGAGCGGAGCGAGAATCCCAGGGGCGCAGGCAAGAGCGCCGAGGGCGGCAAAGGGGAAAAAGGCGGGTCCCACCGTTCTCACAGAGGCGGCAGGGGCCGCCGCGGCGGCGAGGGGAAGGAATCCCAGCGCCGGGAAAGCGGCCGTCCCAACAAGCAGCAGGAGGCCGCGCGGGAGAGCAAAAGCGCCGAAGGCCGGGAGAAGGCCGTCCAGGCCTTCCGTCCGGTGCGCTTCGGGTCAAGTATGCCCATTGCCGGCAACGCGGCCACGCCGGGACCAGCGCCGTCCCAGGGGAAGGACGCCGGTCAGGGCGGCGAGCGGAAACCCCACCGCCGGGGACGCCGGCCGGGACGCCGCGGCGGCAGAGGCAGCGAGGGAAAGAAGGAGTAACCTGCGGCAAGGCCGGACGCAGCCGCGTCCGGCCTTGCCGACTATCAGAAAAGTGGCTTTGCCACTTTTTTGAGGGGGATTTCGCAGAAAGGGATGGGCCATGGAAGCGATCAGAGACTTTTTATCGGTGCCGGCAGAAAAAGAAGACGCATTCTGGGAAAGCGGGACGCTGATTTGGGTCGATTGGCGAGAGTATGACAAAGACATCTTTCGCTATTTGAATGAACATCTGCCAGAGGAGGACCGGATCGACTTTGTATGCGCCGCCTCAACAGCGGCAAGAGGCATGGATATCCTTTTGAAAAAGGACGGGCGCTCCACAACCGTCCCCTACGCCGCAGACCGCATGGACCGGGACACGACCCTGATCAGCGCTCAGGAATATGTAGCGCCGAAGTACCAGATCCGCTGCTATACCGCGTCGCTGGGCGGCGACACGTTGGGCTTTTGCATTCTGCCGGCGGCGCAATGGCGTCAGTTGGAGGAAGCATTCGGCGCGGATCAGGTGCAGCGCTATTTTTTGCTGGTGCAGGCGGGCCGCAGGTTCTTTGAGATGGACACGGCGGAAATTTACGCGCGGCTGAAGGAAATCGGCCTGGCATAATTTCGCCGGATCACGACCGGACCTGTGGACGCACTCGCCGGGAACGGCGATTCAAAACGTCATGGAGATGGTTTTTTATGAAAAAGCGTATGGCCGGGGCGTTCTCTCTGCTTGGATTGATTGGCGCATATTTGGCGCTGCAATATCCATTGTTTTTTCTTCACGGCATGAAAGACTGGCCCCTTTTCCTCTTTGCCGCCGGCGTGATCGTCACGATCGTATCCGGCC
>CANSLL010000108.1 GCA_947647695.1 uncultured Clostridia bacterium
TTGATCTCGACCATGCTGATCCATTGGCCGCCACCTCGGTCAGCTCGTCCACGGTATTGACATTTTTCTCCTCCAGCAACGCAAAGATCTGCTGTATGGTATAGCCCTCCGGGATCGTAACCTCCACGATCTTACGCGCGCCGCTGCGGCTGCTCATCGCCGTGAGCAGGGCATGGTAATCCATATTGGTATTCAAAACGTACGTTCCGCTGGTCAATTCCGTGTCGGACATGGAGCCATAGAGCAAAAAGAGAAATTTATATTCGATCAGTCCCGCCTTTTTCAGGGAGGTGGCCACGGAACCAAGCTTATCCTCCGCCGTAACGACGATCTCCGCAGAGCGCTCCTCTTTGTTCAGCGCCAGCAGATCGTTGCACAACAGCCAGCCGATCCCCGCCAGCAATGCAGAAATCATCAGCACGATCAAAATATAGACCACACCCGCCATGGGGTTCTTTTTCCGCCGTCTCCGCTTCTGGGACGGGCGCCTGCGCGGCGGCTCACCGTGGCGTTCCCGGTGCGCGCTGTCGCTGCGGCGGACTCGCTCCGTATTCCAACTCGTCGTGCTGCCGTCCGAAAATCTCTGGTGTCTATCATCGTATGACATATCGTTCATCGCCTTTCCGTGCTGTGCATCCCGGTGCGCGCTTCCCTCCGGGCACGCCGTAAAAAACTTTTCCGGGTCAAGTTTCCAATGATTTCATCTGCGCATAAGATGGTTCAGAATCAATGAAGTGAGGTGAAACGCTCCTATGTGTTTTGAAAACAATTCTTACATCTGGCTGATCATCATCGTTCTCCTGCTGTGCGGCTGCAACAACGGCAACAGCTGCGGCTGCAACAACAACTGCAATTGCGGCTGTGGCTGCGGCAACGACAATTGCACCTGCTGCTGATCCCACAGGAACATACCGGTTAGAAACCGCGGCAAAACGGGGCGCTTCAGCGCCCTTTTTTGCTGCCGCGCGCCAGCGCCGCGTGTACCAGGAACAGCGGCAGGCGCGCCATCCGCCCGATCCGGCTCGGCTGCTTCAGCAGGCGGTAAAACCACTCCAAGCCCAGCTTGGAAAAAACCGCCGGGGCACGCCGGACAACGCCGGCGAACACATCCAGCGATCCGCCGATGCCCAGCAGCAGATGGGCTCCGGTGGCCGCGCCGTTTTTCTCCATCCACAGCTCCTGCTTCGGCGCGCCGAAACAGACAAATACCACGTCCGCCCCGCTGGCGCGGATGGCCTCCGTCACCGGGCCGTCCTCCTGAAAATACCCGTCGTGGGTCCCGGCGATCCGCAGGCCGGGATATTTCCGGCAGAGATTCTCCGCAGCCTGTTCCGCGATGCCGGGCTTCGCACCCAAAAGGTACAGGCTTTTCCCTGTCTGGACCATCTCCGGCAGCAATCCTTCTGCGAACTCGATGCCTGGGAGCCTCTGCTTCAGGGGCGTGCCCAGCAGCCTCGCGCCATAGATCACGCCGACCCCGTCGGCAATGACCAGGTCCGCTCCGTTGACTGCGCGCCCGGCGTCCGGGTTTTCCCGGCAGACCTCCACGATCTCCGGGTTCGGCGTGACCACATAATGCGCGCCCGCTTCGCTCATCAAACGCGCGCCCTCGGCCAGGGCTTCCGCCATGGTAAGATTATCGAATCCGACGCCCAACACGTCGATACGCCCTTGTTTCACCATTCTTCCTCCTAAATATGGGGAAATAAACATATCTCGTCTATTTTATATGATTTTACCACATCTTTTCCATTCTGTCCAGAAAGGGATCGTTTTCGCCCGTTTAAGATTTTTTTGAGGATGATTTTTCCTTTGCGCCGCCTGGAAAATATGGCGGCAAGGGTTGCGCTTTTTCTCCGGGACTCGTATAATGAATGATACAACAGAAAGAGAGATGGGAAAAAATGGATATTAAACAAGTTCGAAATACCCTCCTGCTTGTCTTCACCGCCCTGGTCTGGGGCTGCACCTTCGTGGTACAGAGCCTGGGTTCGGAATACGTTGAGGCGTCCACCCTTCTGGCCCTGCGCCACTGGATCGGCGGCTTCGTGCTGCTGCCCGTCATCGCGCTGATGGACGCTTACGGCAGGCGCAAAGGGAATCCTCCCGCCGCGCCGCAGACACGCGAGGAAAAACGCACCCTTTTGATTGGCGGTATCGCCTGCGGCGTTTTCCTGTTCCTTGCCGCCACCACCCAGCAGATCGGCATCGGCCAGACCACCACGGCCAAAGCGGGCTTCATCACGGCGCTGTATGTCCTGATCGTGCCCTTTTTTGCGCTGTTCATGGGTTCTAAAATTAGCAAAAAGATCTGGCTGTGCGTCGTGATGGGCGTGGTCGGCCTGTATCTGCTGTGCATGACCGGCGGGCTGTCCCTCAGCCCCGGCGACACCATGGTCCTGCTGTGCGCGTTCCTCTTTGCCGGCCATATCCTGACCATCGACCATTTCTCCCCCAAGACGGACGGCGTGCGTCTGAGCTGTATCCAGTTTTTCACCGCCGCGGTCCTGAATACGATCTGCATGTTCCTCTTTGAGCATCCGACGATTGCAAACATCCAGGCCGCGATGCTGCCCATCCTCTACGCCGGCTTCCTGACCTGCGGCGTGGGCTTCACATTGCAGGTCGTGGCCCAAAGGGGACTCAATCCCACCGTTGCAAGCCTTGCCATGTCCCTGGAAAGCGTATTCAGCGCCCTGGCGGGCTGGGTAATCCTGCACCAGGTGCTGACGGGGCGGGAGTTGAGCGGCTGTCTGCTCATGTTCGCGGCCATCATCCTTGCCCAGCTGCCCGACAGCCTGTTTTCCCGCAAGCGCGATACGGCCCCATAAAACCGCAGCCGCATCCCGCGTTTTTCCGGCGCCGGATGCGACTGTTCTTCTGCCGGAACCGCTCCCCTGCACAAGGGGCAATGCCGGAACCGTAATCGTATCCCTTCCCCGCCGCCGCAGAAAAAACTCTGCGGCGGCAGTTGCATTTTAGGGCAGATTTTCGTATAATGACAAAATGTTACGCAAAAAGGATCGTGATCTTCCCATGGACGTCAAACAAATCAGAAATACTCTCCTTCTCGTTCTGACCGCTTTTATCTGGGGCAGCGCCTTCGTCGCCCAAAGCGTCGGCGCGGAGTACGTCGGCCCGTTTACGTTTTTAATGGCCCGCAGCTGGCTGGGCGGCATCGTATTGCTGCCCGTCATCGCGGCGCTGAATGCGAACCGCGCCCGGATCAGCGCCGCTTCCGCCTCGAAAAAACAGCCGGAGGACCGGCGTACACTGTTGATGGGCGGTCTTTGCTGCGGCTGTTTTCTCTTTCTTGCGTCCACGGCGCAGCAGATCGGCGTAGCGTCCACCACCACCGCCAAGGCGGGCTTTATCACTGCGATGTACGTTGTGATCGTGCCCATCCTCACGCTGTTTCTGGGGCGCAAAGTGGGAAAAAAGATCTGGCTGTGCGTCGTGCTCGGCGTGGCAGGACTGTACCTGCTGTGCATGACCGGCGGGCTGTCCCTCAGCCCTGGCGACACCATGGTCCTGCTGTGCGCCCTGCTCTTTTCCGGCCACATCCTCGTCATCGACCATTTCTCACCCCGGGTAGACGGCATCCACATGAGCTGCATCCAGTTTTTTGTTACGGCAGTCCTGTCCACTGTCTGCATGTTCCTCTTTGAGCAGCCGTCCCTGGAGGCTCTGACCGCCGCCGCGCTGCCGGTCCTGTACGCCGGTATCCTCAGCTCCGGCGTGGGTTATACGCTTCAGGTGGTCGCCCAGAAGGGGCTCAATCCCACGATCGCCAGCCTTGCCATGTCCCTGGAAAGCGTATTCAGCGCCCTCTCCGGCTGGCTGATCCTGGGCCAGGGATTGACCCTGCGGGAGCTCAGCGGCTGCCTGCTCATGTTCATAGCCATCGTGTTGGCCCAGCTGCCCGATCATCTGTTTTCCCGCAGGCGCAGCACGGACACGGCAAACTAAACGCAAAAACCGTGCGCGGCGGAACGGTTCCGCTGCACACGGCCATTTTGCTGTCCGGGGAACAAGCTCCCTTATGTTTGGGAGCCGCTCCCCCGGCGTTACATCTCACACACCGAAAGGAGCCACCATGCTGTTGTTTGACTTGGACGGGACGCTGGTGGACTCCGGCGGCGTCTGGTTGCAGATCGACCTCGATTTCACCGCCCGCCGGGGCCTGCCCCATACCCAGGAATACCACGACTTCGTCGCCCACACCACCGCGCCCACCGCGGCCCAGTTCACCAAAGAATATTACCAGCTCCCCGAAAGCGCCGAAAAGATCATGGCGGAATGGAGCAATCAGGCGCTGTACGAATACGCCCACACCATCCCGGCCAAGCCCCATGTTCGTGCCTATCTCGACCAATGCCTCCGCAACGGCGCAGAGATGGCCGTGCTGACCTCCAGCGCGCCGGAGCTTTGCCGGGCCACGCTGAAGCGGAACGATCTAAGCCGGTATTTCCGCCGTTTGTTTTTCGCCCAGGAGATCGGTTTGGAAAAGGGAGATCCCGCCCTGTTTCGCACCGTGGCAGAAGCCCTGGGCCATACGCCGGAGGCGTGCGTCCTCTATGACGACTCCCCCGTCTCCTGCCGCAGCGCAAAAGAAGCCGGACTTAAAGTCATTGGCGTATACGACGCCTTGTTCGCCGCCCATGAGCCGGAGCTGCGTGCCCTCTGCAACGGTTACATCCGCGATTTCGGCGAGCTGCTGCGTCCCTGATCCCTCACAGCTTTTTGAGGTATGCGCCCGCGGAGTTCAGCATCAGACGTTTGGTGCCCACCTCGTCAAAGGCGATCTCCAGCAGCGCGTCTCCGCCCATGGGGGTAACGCCCAGCACCATCCCCCGGCCAAACGCCTTATGGACGACCATATCCCCTTTGTTCAGCACCGGCAGGCTGGCCGCAGACGGCTGCACCGTCGCCCCGCGCTCCACAATTTTCTTCGGTCGGGACCTCCCTCTGTCCGCCGCCGGACCCGCTCCGGCGGCGTTTTTTGTTTCACTTGTAGACGACCTCCCGCCGCAGACAACAAAAGGATCAAAGCCCCACGACTCCGCAGGCTGCATCTGGCCCTGCCAGTCCCTATTTTCCTCGGGGATCTCTTCCAGGAAGCGGGAAGGCGGATTCGCCGTCGTATGACCAAAGAGCATCCGCTGGCGGGCATGGGACATGGTGAGCTGTTCCTTGGCACGGGTCATGGCGACATAGCACAACCGGCGCTCCTCCTCCATTTCCTCCGGCTCGCCCACGGCGCGGATCCCGGGGAACACGTTCTCCTCCAGGCCCACAAGATATACCGCCGGAAACTCCAGGCCCTTGGCGCTGTGCATGGTCATCAGGACCACGCTGTCGTCCTCCGGGTCCTGGTCATCCAGATCGGTATACAGCGCGACCTCGTCCAGGAAACCGGACAGGCTCCCGCCCTCCGGCTGGCTCTCCATGTATCCCACGATGCTCGACCTCAGCTCCCGCACGTTTTCCGCACGGGCCCGATTCTCCACGTCTTTTTTCTCCTCCAGCGCCGCAAGGTAGCCGCTGTCAGTGCACACCTCGTCGTAAAACTCGTCCAGGTCCATGCTCTCGGCCTTTCCCTGCATCTCAATGATCAGCGACGCAAAGGCCAGCAGCCGCGGGGCGCTGCGCCGCAGCTCCGGGTACTGCTCCGCTCCCATCATCACCTGGAACATGGGCACGCCCTCCCGGGCGGCGACCTCCTGCACCAGATCGATGGACCGGGCGCCGATGCCCCGGGCAGGCACGTTGATGATGCGCCGCAGCCGCAGGTCGTCCATGGGGTTGTTCACCACGCAAAGATACGCCAGCATGTCCTTGATCTCGGCCCGGTCAAAGAAGCGGATGCCGCCGATGATCTTATAGGGGATGGCGTTGCGCTTGAGGGCGTATTCGATCTGGTTTGACTGGGCGTTCATCCGGTAGAGCACCGCGTTGTCCCGCCACTCCCGGCCCTGACTGTAGGCCCGGAGGATGCTCCCGGCAACGAAATTCGCCTCGTCGGACTCGTTGTAGACCGTCTGAATCTGCACCTTTTCCCCCATGCCGTTCTCCGTCCACAGCGTCTTCCCCTTGCGCCCTTCATTGTTGCGGATGACGGCGTTGGAGGCGTCCAGGATGTGCTGGGTAGACCGGTAATTCTGCTCCAGGCGGATCGTCCGGGCGTCCTTGTAAGTCTTTTCAAAGTTCAGGATATTTTCGATGTTCGCTCCGCGGAAGCGGTAGATGCTCTGATCGTCGTCGCCCACCACGCAGATGTTGCGCCGCTCCCCCGCCAGCAGCTCCGCCAGGAGATACTGGAGGTTGTTCGTATCCTGATACTCGTCGATCAAAACATAGCGGAATTTCTTCTGGTAATACTCCCGCACATCCGCGTGATTTTGCAATAGTGTGACCGTATGTAAAATGATATCGTCAAAATCCAATGCGTTGGCGTCCCGCAGGCGCTTGACATACTCCCGGTAGATCTTCCCCACGCGCTCCATGCGCCAGTCGCCAGGGAGGGCCCACTCCCGGTCAAACTGGTCCGGCAGGACCATGGCGTCCTTGGCGGCGCTGATGGTGCTCAGCACGGACCGGGGCGGGAAGGCCTTTTCCTCGTATTTGAACTCCTTGACGATATCCTTTACCACACGCTGGCTGTCGGTCGTATCGTAAATGGTAAAGCTGCGGGTAAAGCCCAGGCGCTCAATGTCCCGGCGCAGGATGCGCACACAGGCAGAGTGGAAGGTGGACGCCCACACATCCAAGGCGGCAGGGCCAAGCATTCGCTCCAGACGCTCTTTCAATTCTCCCGCCGCCTTATTCGTAAAGGTAATGGCAATGATGGACCAGGGTACCGCCGGGTCCACCGCGCACAGGCTGCGCACCCGCGGCTCCGCAGCAGGGTCCGGCGCTGCAAGATACGCCCGTAAAAAAGTCAGGGCTTCCTCGTCCGCACAGGGCGGCAGCTCCGTGCAGTCGCTGCCGCGGCCGTATTTCAAAAGATTGGCTATGCGGTGGATCAGCACCGTCGTTTTGCCGCTGCCCGCGCCTGCCAGCAGCAGCAGCGGGCCCTCCGTGGCCATCACGGCCTTGCGCTGCATGGGATTGAGTTGGTCATACTCCCGCTCGATGATCGCTTTTCTCACTGCGCAGTATTCCTGCTGAAAATCCGCCATATTCTCACCTGTACCTTGTCTCTGTTTCTTCCCCCCGGTCAAAAAGCCAAGGGCTATTTAGATTGTAATACAAATTCTATAATCGGTCAACTGTTCTCTTTTGTCTCCACAGCGTTGATTGCCAGCGGATAAACTGCATTGACTCTGAAAGGGGAACATATGTCATCCTATGCTATCTCAAAAATTCCCTTTGTTTTATACACAGCAAAGCCGTGTATAAAACAAAGGGAATTTTTGAGATAGCATAGGAT